>URRK01000037.1 GCA_900550315.1 uncultured Oscillospiraceae bacterium
CGGACCTATTGCTTGAACGCCGAATGCCCCACCCGTAAGGAGGCGGCAAAAAAAACTAAAGTAGCCAAAACCAAAACGGCCGCCAAGGGCAAAAAAAGCAGCAAGGCAAGCACAAAAAAGTAAAGGAATAACGGCTGCGTGCGGCAGGTTAAGCCGCACGCGTTAGGCAAGGGTTAACCCCCGCACAGCGTTTTAAGCCTGCCGTTTTAATAAAGCTCGGGCAAGCAATGCCCGTTAGGTGAAGTATGAATTTTAATATAACTGTAATTGGCGCGGGGCTGGCCGGGTGCGAGGCCGCCTGGGCCGCCGCAAACCGCGGGCTAAAGGTGCAGCTGCTGGAAATGAAGCCGGCGCAAAAAACCCCGGCCCACAAAAGCAATTTGTTTGCCGAGCTGGTTTGCTCTAACTCTTTAAAAGCGCTGCGCTTAGCCTCGGCCGCCGGGCTGTTAAAGGCCGAAATGCGGCTGCTTGGCAGCCTTTGCTTAACGGCGGCCGAAACCTGTGCCGTACCGGCCGGCGGCGCGCTGGCGGTAGAACGCAACGCCTTTTCGGCCTATATTACCCAAAAAATTAAATCGCATCCGAACATAACAGTGCAGCAGCAAACGGTTACCAGCCTGCCGCAGCAGGGGGTTACGGTTGTGGCAACCGGCCCGTTAACCCAGGGCGCCTTAGCGGACGACATTGCCCGCCTTACCGGGCAGGAGTATTTAAGCTTTTACGACGCCGCCGCCCCCATTGTTAGCTTTGAAAGCGTAGATATGGGCCAGGCTTTTTTTGCCAGCCGCTACGGCAAGGGCAATGGGGACGATTACATTAACTGCCCGCTGGATAAAGTGCAGTACACTGCTTTTCGGCAGGAACTGATTACCGCCGAGCGGGCCTTATTGCACGATTTTGAAAAAAAACGCGAAATTTACGAGGGCTGCATGCCAATAGAGGTGCTGGCTGCTCGGGGCGAGGACGCCATGCGCTTTGGCCCTATGAAGCCGGTTGGCCTTACCAACCCGGCTACCGGGCACCGCCCCTGGGCCGTTTTGCAATTGCGGCGGGAGGATCTGGCCGGTAACATGTACAACTTAGTAGGTTTTCAAACAAACCTAAAATTCGGCGAGCAAAAGCGCGTATTTTCTATGATCCCCGCCCTAAAAAAAGCTGAGTTTTTGCGTTACGGCGTCATGCACCGCAACAGCTTCATTCAGTCGCCAAAGCTGTTGGCGCCAAACCTGGCGCTGCGGCAAAACGGCAATGTGTTTTTTGCCGGCCAGCTTTCGGGGGTTGAGGGGTATATGGAATCGGCAGCAAGCGGCATTTTGTGCGGTATAAACGCCGCTGCCAAGGTGCTGGGCAAGCCGCCGCTTATTTTGCCGCAAAGCACTATGATCGGCGCGCTGCTGCATTACATTACCACCCCGCGCGAGGACCGGTTTGAGCCTATGGGTGCCAATTTTGGCATTTTGCCAAAGCCGGCCGAGCGCATTAAAAATAAAACCGAACGGTATACCGTGGTGGCCGAACGGGCTTTAGCTGAATTAAAGCAGGCGCTGAAAGGAGAACAACTGGTATGAAAATTATTGTAGACGCTTTTGGTGGAGATCACGCACCGCTGGCCATATTACAAGGGGCCGAGCTTGCGGTGAAGGAATACGGTGTGGAAATTCTTTTGGCAGGGTCGGAGCAAAAAATTAAGCAATGCGCGGCGCAAAACGGGGTGGATTTAACCAACATGACCATTTTACCGGCCGAGGAGGTTATTTCTATGCACGACGACCCCTCCGCCGTTGTAAAAACCAAAAAGCAAAGCTCTATGGCCGTGGGTCTACGCACCCTGGCCGAAGGGGCGGGTGACGCTTTTGTAAGCGCCGGCAGTACCGGTGCGCTGGTGGTAGGCGGCTCTATGCTGGTTAAGCGCATTAAGGGGGTAAAGCGGGTGGCGCTGGCCTCGGTTATTCCGGGCAAAAACAACCGCTTTTTAATGCTGGATATTGGTGCCAACGCCGAGTGCCGGCCCGAAATGCTGCAGCAGTTTGGCATTATGGGCAGCATTTACGCCAAGCAGGTTTTGGGGCTTAAAAACCCAACCGTTGGCTTGCTGAACATTGGGACCGAGGAAACCAAAGGGACCGAAATGCACCGTGAGGCCTACCGCCTGCTGCAGCAGGCCCCGGTAAACTTTAAAGGTAATGTAGAATCGCGCGAGCTGCCGCTGGGAAATACCGATGTAGTGGTATCCGACGGCTTTACCGGCAACATTGCCCTAAAGCTTATAGAGGGCGTTAGCGGCACCATGTTTTCTATGATCAAGGGCGTGCTGAAAAAAAGCGTGCTTACAAAATTCGGCGCTTTGTTGCTTAAAAAGGGATTGTACGAAATAAAGGCAAAGTCCGATTACACCGAGGTGGGCGGCGCCCCGCTGCTGGGCACCCGCAAGCCGGTAATTAAGGCGCACGGTGCCTCCAACGCGCAGGCTATTAAAAATGCCATTCGCGTGGCGGCAACCTTTGCCGAAAAAAATGTTATTGGCCAAATTTCGGGGGACCTTGCAACGCTGGCAGACCCGGCCGGGGAGGAAGCTTAAAAGCCCATGGAAGCGTTTGAAAAAAAATTAAACTACACCTTTAAAAACAAAGAGCTGTTAGAAACCGCGCTAACCCACTCCTCCTACGCGAATGAGCAGCGGGGAGGCGCTGTGTGCAACGAGCGGCTGGAATTTTTGGGCGACTCGGTGCTTTCGATTATTGTTTCAGATTATTTATACAACAACTTTTCCCTGCCGGAGGGGCGGCTAACAAAACTGCGTGCCTCTTTGGTGTGCGAAAAAACGCTGTGCCGGTTTTCCCGTAGCTTGCAGGTGGGGCAGTTTTTAAAATTAGGGCGCGGCGAGCGCGCCACCGGCGGCGCGGACAGAGATTCGCTGTTGGCCGACGCGTTTGAGGCCATTTTGGCCGCCATTTACTTAGACGGCGGCATGGAGCCGGCCAAAAAGCATGTCATGCGTTTTGTGCTGGAGGAACTGCGTCACATGGAGCACGAAAATTTTAAAGACTACAAAACCGAGCTGCAGGAGGTTATTCAACGCAATCCGGAGGAAAATTTGCACTATGTGCTAACCGGGCAATCCGGCCCCGACCACAACAAACAATTTACGGTAGAGGTTCGCCTCAACTCTAATGTTATTGGCGTTGGCACCGGGCACAGTAAAAAGGCGGCCGAACAGGCCGCAGCCTGCAAGGCACTGGAGCTTATGGGGATTCGGATATGAGCGGCCGGCACGCCAATATTTCCATATTTGTTCCGCATATAGGCTGCACTTACCGGTGCAGCTTTTGCAATCAATACGCCATTACGGCCCAAACCGGCCGCCCCGGGCCAAGCCAGGTAGCTGCCGCTGTTCGGGCAGCCCAAAAAAGCCCACATTACAACCCTAAAACAACCGAGCTGGCCTTTTTTGGCGGCAGCTTTACGGCCATTGAGCCGGAGTATATGCAAAGCTTGCTGGCAGCAGCCCAGCAGCCGTTAAAAAACGGGGAAATTTGCGGTATACGCCTTTCTACACGGCCGGACGCCGTGCCCGAATCTACATTGGCGCTTTTAAAGCACTACGGCGTTACGGCTATTGAGCTGGGCTGCCAAAGCCTGCAAAACCGGGTGCTGCAGTTAAATCACCGCGGCCATACGGCCGAAGATACCGTTATGGCCGCCAAAAGGGTGAAAGATTTTGGGTTTGAACTTGGCCTGCAAATGATGACCGGATTGTACGGCGATACCGACGAAGGCGCGTTGGATACCGCGCAAAAAATAGTGGCGCTAAACCCCAAAACCGTGCGCATTTACCCAACGCTGGTGTTAAAAAATACCCTGCTTGCAAAGCTTTTGCAAAGCGGAGCCTACCAGCCCCAAAGCTTAGAGCAGGCCGTTGCCCTTACGGTGCAGCTGCTGCAGCTTTTTGAGCAAAATGGCATTACGGTTATTCGCACCGGGCTGCACGCAGTAGAAAACGGCAGCCTGTTGGCCGGGCCGTGGCACCCCGCGTTTGGCGAGCTTTGCGCCGCAAGGGTAATGCGGCAAAGGGTGCTGCGGCTGCTGCAAACGCAAAATATTGCGCCGGGGAACGTTACCGTTACGGTGCCGGTGGGCAGCCTTTCTAAAATGCTGGGTCAGCGGAAAGAGAATATTGAATTTTTTAGGCAAATGGGTTATAATGTTTTTGTGTTGGAAAAACAAAACAGTGCGGTTTTGGTTGCGCCGGGCCGGTAGCCTTTGCTGGCGGCGGTAAACCGTTTCGGCCGGCTTTGTGCCGGCGGCCGTTTAACGGCAGTTTTTTAGGCTGCGCGGTGCAGTTTGGTTAAATTACGCGGTGCGGCTAACAATTTAAACGCTGCGGTTCAATGGGCGGTGCGCGGCGGCTTAGCAGGTAAGAGGTACCGTTTGGTAGACCATGCGTTTAAGACTGAGGCGATTTAAGACCGTGCGGTTTAAGGCGCGCTGGATTATTGCCACGGCCCGGGGCTGCGCTTACCGGGCGCCCGCGCGGCAGAGTTAGATTATTTTATTAAGCAAGCAAGTACATATTATTTTTTATTATTTATTAATTGTTCAAGGAGAAATAACGGTGCTCATAAAATCAATAGATATTTTAGGGTTTAAATCTTTTGCAGATAAAACCACCTTAAAATTCGGCCATGGGCTTACCGCGGTGGTTGGGCCAAACGGCAGCGGAAAAAGTAATGTTTCAGACGCGGTGCGTTGGGTATTGGGCGAGCAATCTACCAAAAATTTGCGCGGTAACAGCATGGAGGATGTTATTTTTAACGGCACCTCTACCCGCAAGCCGCACGGCTATTGCGAGGTTACCATTTATTTTGACAACCGCGACCGCAGCCTGAATTACAATGAGGATGAGGTTTCGGTTACCCGGCGGTACTACCGTTCGCACGAAAGCGAGTACCGCATTAACGGCAACACGGTTCGCCTGCGGGATATTAACGAATTATTTATGGATACCGGTCTGGGGCGGGACGGTTATTCTATGATCGGGCAGGGCAAGGTCGACGCCATTGTTAGCTCTAAATCTAACGAGCGGCGCGACATTTTTGAGGAGGCCTCGGGTATTTCACGCTACCGCTACCGTAAAATTGATGCGGAGCGCCGCCTGCACGCAGCCGATGAAAACCTGCTGCGACTGAATGATATTATGCAGGAGCTGAAAAGTCGGGTTGGCCCGTTAAAGGAGCAAAGCGCCAAGGCCGAGCGGTTTTTGGCGCTGGCTGCCGTTAAAAAGGATTTGGAAATTGGCCTGTGGCTAAAAACGCTGGCCGAATCGAAAGAGGCGTTTCGCAACCAGGAAAGCAAAATTGCCATTGCAACCGGCCAGTACGCCGAAATTGAGCGCCAGCTGGCCGATTACGACCAAACCACCCTGCAAAACAGCGCCGAATTTGCTAAGGCCACGGCGGATATTGACCGCACGCGGGACGAAATTGCCGCGCTGGAGGAGGAACTGGTTCGCACCGACGGGCAAATGGAGGTTATTAAAACCAACATTGCGCACCACCACCAGAATATAGAGCGGCTGAATAACGAAAAAACCGAGCTGCTGCAGTCCAGCGGTTCTAACGCCGAGCTACTTGCCGCTAAAAACGCGGCCATAGCGGCGTTAGAGCAAAAGCTTGCCTTATTGCAAAGCAAAATAGAAAAGCAAAGCGCCGAGCTTACCGGGTTAATTTCCGGCAGCGAAAGCGTTTCCAGAAAAATGGAGGAATTGGCGCTTCAGCTAAATGTAGTGTCCGACGCCGCCTCAAAACTTAAAGTGCAAAGCGTTACGGCCGAAACCTCGGCCGCCGAGCTGCAAAGCCGCAGCCAAAGCCTGCAAAAAACGCTTGGCCAAAAGCAGCAGGAGAAACAGCGCCTGAGCACCGAAATGGCCGAGCTGGAAAAAGACCGCACCCGCTGCGAGGAGCAGTTAAGCTCCGAACAAAATACCCTTACCGGGTACGAGCTGCGGCTAAATTCCCGCAAAAATGCGGCCGATACCGAAAAGCAGGAGCTAGATCGCCTAACCTTAGATATTGGCGAGCAGCAGCGCCGTGCTAAAATTTTAGAGGATCTGCAGCATAGCATGGAGGGCTACCAATATTCAGTAAAGGCCTGCATGGCTCAGGCCGAAAAGGGGCTGCTGCACGGCGTTTACGGCCCGGTTTCTACCCTTATTCGGGTGCCGGGGGAGTACGCCGTTGCGGTAGAGGTGGCGCTGGGTGCCGCTGCGCAGAACATTGTGGTACAGTCGGAGGCCGACGCCAAACAGGCCATTCGCTTTTTAAAAACCAACAACAAGGGCCGGGCAACCTTTTTGCCGGTTGGCACCATTCGCGCCCGCGCGTTGGAGGAAAAAATCAACACCGAGCAGTACGGCTTTGTTGGCATTGCCAGCGAACTAATCAATTATGACGAAAAATTTTCGCCAATTATGCAGTGGCTGTTGGGCCGTACGGTTATTGCCGAGGACTTAGACAGCGCCGCTGTTATTGCCAAAAAGTACGGCTACCGTTTTAAGGTTGTTACGCTGGACGGCCAGGTGTTAAATCCGGGCGGCTCGTTAACCGGCGGATCCTTAGCCAAAAACAGCGGCCTGCTTAGCCGCCAGAATGAAATTGAGCGGCTAAAAAAATCGGCCGAAAAGCTTGTGCAAACGCTAAAACAAAAGCAAACCCTTTTTGAGCAAACCAAACAGGCTCTTGCAGCCTGCGAGGCCGACGTTTTAGCGGCACGGGCTGCCGTAACAACCGCGTCGGAGGATAAAATTCGCGTTTTGGGTGAAATTCGGCGCGTTTCGCAGCTGTTGGCCGCCGCACAGGTTGAGCTTGCCGCCATTGAAAAGGAGCAGCAAACCGCCGGCGAACGGCTGCTTACCTACCAAAATACGCAAACCAATTGCACTGCCGAATTAAAAAGGCTGGCCGAGCAAGAGGGGCAGCTAAAGGCCGAGATGGAGCAGGTCTCCAACGGGCGGGACGAAACTGCTGCCAAGCGCGAGGCTTTAACTGAGCAGCTAACGGCCCTGCGGTTAGAGCAGGCCGGCCTGCAAAAGGATATTGCCGTAGAGCGCTCGGCCGTGGCGGGGTTAGAGGAATCGGCCCAAAGCCGGGGCGAAAAGGCTGCGCAAATTGAAAGCGAGGCCGCCGCTTTGGCGCAAACGGTTGCCGGTTTAGAGCAGGCCACCCAGGCGGCCGAGGCGCAAAAGCAAAAAATTAGCGCCGAAATTTTGCAAAAGCGGCAGCAAAGCGAGCAGCTTTTGCAGCAGCGCACCGAAATAGAGGCCGCCTCTACCCGGCTGCGCCAGCAGGAAAAGGACAAGACCCTGCAGCGCGAAAAAATTAACGGCGAGTTAGAACGCCTGCGTGCAAAAAAGGACGCCATGCAGGAGGAATTTGACGGCATTATTAAGCGGCTGTACGACGAATACGAATTAACCCGTACCGAAGCGGAAAATATGAACATTGTAATTGAAAACGCCTTTGAGGCCAAAAAACAGCTGGCCGAAACAAAAAGCAAAATTAAGGCGCTTGGCAGTGTAAATGTTGCCGCAATAGAGGAATATAAAGAGGTTGGCGAACGCTACGAATTTATGCTTGCCCAAATGCAGGATGTTGAAAAGACCCGAAAAGAGCTTGGCACTCTAATTGGCGATTTAACCGAGCAAATGAAAACGCAGTTCTTGCAGGGCTTTAAGCAAATTGGCGAAAATTTTTCGCACATATTTGTAGAGATGTTCGGCGGGGGCAGTGCACACTTAAAGCTAACCGACGAAGCTGATCCACTGCAAAGCGGCATAGAAATTATTGCCAAGCTGCCGGGCAAAAATGTGCCGAGCTTAGAGGGGCTTTCGGGCGGGGAAAAGGCGTTGATCGCCATTTCAATCTATTTTGCCATTATGCAGGTAAACGCACCGCCGTTTTGGTTTTTAGACGAGGGTGAAACCGCGCTGGACGACATTAATGTTGAACGTTTTGCGAATTACATGAAAAGCTCTAAGTTAGATACCCAGTTTATTTGCATTACCCACCGCCGCGGCACTATGGAGGCGGCTGATATGCTTTACGGCGTAACCATGCAGGAAAAGGGCGTTACCCGGTTAATAGAGCTGAATGTAAAGCAGTTAGAGTTAGATTTAAAGGGCTTAGAAAAACAGGGGTGAACAAAATGGGCTTTTTTGAGAAATTTAAAAACGGACTGAAAAAAACCAGCAGCTCCTTTGTTGGGGCGGTTACCGGGGTGCTCAGCGGCTTTCACAAAATAGATGAGGAGCTGTTTGAGCAGTTGGAGGAAACCTTAATTCTGTGCGATATTGGGGTAAACACCTCGGTTAAAATTTGCGACCGGCTGCGGGCGCGCGTAAAAGAAAAAAAGTTGACCGAGCCGCAGCAAATTAAAACCGAGTTAAAAGAGATTATTGGCGAAATGCTGCAAGGCAACAACACGGTAGATCTTAGCGCTTCGCCAACCTTAATTATGGTAATTGGTGTAAACGGGGTTGGCAAAACAACCAGCATTGGCAAGCTGGCCGCAAAGTACAAGGCTTTGGGCAAAAGCGTGGTGCTGGGCGCGGCCGATACCTTTCGCGCCGCGGCTATTGACCAGCTGCAAATTTGGGCCGACCGCGCCGGGGTACACATGGTAAAAAGTGTAGAGGGTACCGACCCGGCCTCGGTAGTGTTTGATACCATTGCCTCGGCTAAGGCCAAAAAGGCCGATGTGATTATTTGCGACACTGCCGGACGGCTGCACAACAAAAAGAATTTAATGGATGAATTAGCTAAAATGAACCGGGTGATTGAGCGGGAGCTGCCCGAAGGGCAAAAGGAATCGCTGCTGGTGTTAGACGCCTCTACCGGGCAAAACGCCGTAAACCAAGCGCGGGAATTTGCCAAATGCACCCCCATTACCGGCATTATTTTAACTAAGTTAGACGGCACCGCCCACGGCGGCGTTGTGCTGAGTATTATGGACGAGCTGCAAATTCCGGTAAAATACATTGGCGTTGGCGAGCAAATTGACGATTTGCAGGATTTTAACGCTGCCGCCTTTGCCGCCGGACTGTTTGGCGATGAGGAAACGGAGGGCGGAGCATGAAGTTTGTAGTGGCAACCAAAAACCAAAAAAAACTGGCCGAGCTGCAGCGCATTTTAGCGCCGCTTGGGGCAACCGTTTTAAGCGAAAAGGATCTTGCCGCCCCGCTGCAGGAGGTTGTGGAGGACGCCGACAGCTTTCGCGGGAACGCCCTTTTAAAGGCCCGCGCGGCCGTAAAGCAAACCGGCTATGCTGCCATTGCCGATGATTCCGGCCTGTGTGTGGATTATTTAAACGGCGCCCCCGGCATTTTTTCGGCCCGATACGCCGGTGCCGGTCATAACGACGAGGCGAACAACCAAAAGCTTTTAAAAGCGCTAAACGGCGTGCCGCTGGAAAAACGCACCGCGCATTACACCTGTGCCGTTGCGGTTGTTTTTGCAAACGGGCACGAGTTTACCGTTGAGGGGCGCTGCGAGGGGTACATTGCCTTGGCGCCGCAGGGCAACGGCGGCTTTGGGTACGACCCGCTGTTTTGCAGCCCGGCCGGCTGCTTTGGGCAATTGACACCCAAGCAAAAGGACGCCGTAAGCCACCGCGGAAAGGCGCTGCGCCTAATGGCGGCGGAGCTGAAAAAGTATTTGTAAAATGCGTTTGCGGCAATAGGCTTAATGCGGGCTTATTATTCGCAACGCGCTGTAAATACACACCTGTGGTAAAGCAATTGCAGCGCAAAATACCAGCAACGGTAAAGTAAAAACTGTACGGTAAAAAAAATTGCAACCGTAAAATCACTTGCAGCCGGCTGCTTTTAACAGCAGCGGAAAGGAACTTGTTATGAACAGCAGACAACGCGCGCAGCTGCGCGGCATGGCCAACAGCTTAAATCCGCTTTTTCAGGTTGGTAAGGGCGGCTTAAACAACCAGTTTGTAAAACAGGCCGACGACGCTTTGGAAAAACGGGAACTTATTAAATTAGGTGTGCTGGAAACAGCGCCAGACTCCCCCCGCGAGGTGGCTGAAGCGGTGGCCGGAGCCGTAGGGGCCGAGGTCGTTCAGGTTATTGGCCGCAAATTTGTGCTTTACCGCGAAAGCAAAGAGCACAAAGCCATTCAGCTTGTAAAGTAATGGCGCCGCAAAATGGGCAAACGGCCCTGTTCGGCGGCACCTTTAACCCGGTACACAACGGGCACATGGCTATTTTAACCGCCTTAAAGCAGCTGCCCGGCGTTACGAACATTTTGGTTCTGCCAACCAATATTCCCCCGCATAAAGCCGCTGCCGGCGTTAGCTTTGAACACCGGTTTAAAATGTGCCAGCTGGCCTTTGCCGGGCAAAAACAGGTAACGGTAAGCAATTTAGAGCAGCGCCTTGGCGGCAAAAATTACACTTTGTGCACCCTGCAGGCGTTGCTGCAGCAGGGAGTAGAGCAGCCCTGGCTTGCCATTGGGGGCGACAGCCTGCGGGATTTTGAGCAGTGGTTTTGTTACCGCGAAATTTTAAAGCTTTGCCGGTTAGCTGTTTGCCCGCGCGCCGGGGTAGAGCCGGCCGCGTTTGAGCGGCAGCTTGGCCGGCTGCGCGGCCTTGGGGCAACCGTAGCGGTGCTGCCGGTGCAGCCGCCGCAAATTTCTTCTACCAAAATTAGGGCTTTGGCTGTGGCCAAAAAGCCGCTGGAGGGCTTGGTGCCGCCGGCGGTAGAGGCGTACATTAAATTAAACGGACTTTATCAAAATCCGGCCGAATAAAGGAGTGTTAAAAATGCCAAGTGAGCAGGAATATTTAAAAACCTTTCAGGCTAAATACCGGCAGTACCAGCAAATGCTGCAGGCCCGGTTAACCGAAAAGCGGTATTACCACTCCCTTTGCGTTGCCGCCGAGGCGCTGCGTCTTGCCCTAAAGTACGGCGCCAATCCGGAGCAGGCCTATTTGGCCGGCCTGCTGCACGACACCACAAAGGATAATTCTTTAGATGAGCAGTTGCAATTTTTTAAACAATTTGGTATAATAACCAGTAAGCTTGAAAAAAACGCGCCTAAGCTGTTGCCCGCTCTGACCCTGTCCGCGCTGACAGATGCTATTG
>URRK01000038.1 GCA_900550315.1 uncultured Oscillospiraceae bacterium
TGTGTTAGGCACGCCGCCAGCGTTCGTCCTGAGCCAGGATCAAACTCTCTAAAATATCTTATCTAAACAACCTCTCGGCTGCCTAAATCTACTTTAGAGCTTTTGTTTAGCTCTTGCTGACTTTCGTCTTTACTCGTTCTTTCACAAACTCTCGCTTGTGGAATTTTCGGGTTTCCTTTTTCGTCATCGTTGTTTAATTTTCAAGGTTCGCCGCGCCCCGTTTTTAGAGCGCCCAATTATAATACCACATCTGTCCCCCCTTGTCAAGAACTTTTTTTGCGTTTTTTAAAAATTTCTTTAAAAAGTTTTATATTTGCTGTTTTTGCGACAAATTGAGGCCAAATTACGCGTTACTAAAGCCAGGCGGGCACCAAAAAAGGCCGCCGAACGGCGACCCGAAAAAACAAAGCGACATTTTTTAAATAGTTTTTCTGTTCTTCTGCTTTACATTAACATTCTGCACCCGGCAGCTACTCGGCAATGGCAAAGCGTTTATCGTACTCGTTATAATAGCGGTCAAAGCTTTCGGTGTGGGCCTGTTTTAAAGAGTTTAGATAGGCGTGGGTATCAAATTCATCCTGCGCCAGCTCGATCATTGCAACGGCAATGTTAGAGCAATGGTCTGCCACACGCTCGCAGTTATTTAGCAGGTCGTTAAACGCAAAGCCGTGATCCAACGTACATTCGCCCCCCTGCACCCGCCGAATGTGCCGCAGCTTAATGCGGTCGCACATATTATCAATAACCTCCTCCAGCGGCTCTACCCGCTTGGCTTTAGCAAGGTCATTTTCGGTAAAGGCGTCGGTTGTAATTATTACAACCTCTGAAACGGCAGAAAGCAGCACGGCTAAATCGTCCTGCGCAAATTTTGAAAACACAAGCTTTTTTTCGTACAGCTCGCGCGCGGTGTTGGCAATATTAACGGCGTGGTCGCCAATGCGTTCAAAATCGCCAATGGTATGTAAAAAACGGGAGATCATTCGGCTTTGGGCCGGCGTTAGCTCGGCACCGGTAAGCTTTACTAAGTAAGTGCCAAGCTTGTCCTCATATCGGTCAATAATCTGCTCTTTATTTTGCACCTTTTTGTAGCCGTCCTCGCTAAAATTGCTTAGCAACGCAAAGGAGCGGGCCAAGTTTTTACGCGCTTTGCGCGCCATAGAACATACTGCGTGGTTGCTTTGCTCAATAGCAATGGCCGGGTGCTGCAAAAAGCGTTCCTCCAACCGGTCAATCTCGGCCACTTCGGCGGCGTCCTCGGGGTCCTCTTTAAAAATAAAACAAACTATTTTTTCTAAAAGGCCAATAAACGGCATAAGCAGCAGCACCGTTAAAAAGCGGAAAAGCGTATTGAGCAGTGCGATGCCCACACTGTTTAAAACCGTAGAAGTAAACGAAAAGTGAAAAATGCCGTTAACCGCGTAAAACACGGTTGCAATAATCACAACGCCTAAAACATCTATTAACAAATACACAAATGCGGTTCGCTTGCCGTTTACGCTGGCCCCAATTGCCGAAAGCAGCACCGGCACCGCCGCGCCGATTGCAATACCCATGATGATAGGCAGCGCAACCTGAAAGCTGACCGCCCCGGTTACGGCCAGCGCCTGCAAAATGCCAACGGCGGCCGAGGCGCTTTGCAGCACACAGGTAAACAGCAGGCCTACTAAAATGCCCAAAAACGGGTTAGAAAAGGAGGTTAGCACGCTAATGAAAGTTGCGCTCTCTCGCAGGGGGGCAACCGAGCCGCTCATAGCGGTAATGCCCGTCATTAAAACTGCAAAGCCCATTAAAATGTTGCCAACCTGCTGCGTGGTACGGTTTTTGCAAAACATTCGCAAAATAATGCCAACCACCGCAATAGCACCGGTAAGGGTGGCGGTGGAAAACAGCTCGACCCAGCCGCTGCCGCCCGAAAGCTCGGAAAGACAAATGATCCACCCCGTAATGCTGGTGCCCAAAATTGCCCCCAGTACAATGCCAATGGCTTGCTTTACCTTCATCATACCCGAATTTACAAAGCCAACCACCATTACCGAGGTGGCCGAGGAGGATTGGATAACCGCGGTAACCCCGGTGCCAAGCAGCACGCCCTTTAACGGCGTGCTGGTAAGCTTGTACAAAATAAGCTCCAGCTTACTGCCGGCCACATTTTTTAACCCATCCCCCATTAGGGACATACCAAACAAAAACAACGCGATGCCGCTTAATAGCTCTATAACATTTGAAATAGACATGAGATCACCGTTTGCAAGTTTTTTATAGACCGGCAGGCGCCAAACGCTAATGAGCCCGCTCGCAAGATTCACAAAATCTACCTTTTAAGTATAACACAACGGCACCGGCAATGCAACAACCAAAAGCAAGAAACCCGTTGAACGGTTTTAGAAGCAACAGCATTGCTGCGCCAACAAAAATTGCGGTGGCCGATTGCAGAAGTTACCTGCAACCAACCACCGCACATTACGCCCAGTAGGTTAATTACCTTTTTCGGGGTTTCGGCACTGCGCAATTAGCAGCACAAAAAACGGATAAAGCATGAAAATAGGCAAAATATATCTAAAGTTGCTTACCGGGCCTAACAAGTAGGTTGCCCAAAGCAAAAAGGGCAGCACAAGATTTAACAGCCCGCGATAACGCTTTTTAAAAATAAGCCAAAACGCGGTAAATAAAATAGCCCAAATTGGCGTAGAAATTGAAAAAAGATTAGAAATAACCGGGAGCTTTTGGAACGCACTGTAATTGGCAACCTTTTCGTACCGGCTGTACAAAAACGGCAGCTTAGAATTTCGCCGCACACTGTAATACTCGTTAGAGCCGGCTAAGGTTTCTATGTAAATTCTTTTTGCGTACGGATCTACAGAGTCGGCGTCCATATACCAGTACGGAATGTTCAGTTCCAAAAACGCGGTAATATACTCCTTTGGATATTTTAAACCCAGCTTTAACCAAAACTTTATAAAATCCTTTTCCTTGCCAATGTTTTCATTAAATTTATAGGAGCATTTAACCGGGTCGGCAAAACGGGGATTATAAAGCTTTTTTAATTTGCGATAATCTAAAAACTGATTGATTTTGCCAACCTCCTTCGGGGTCAGCTTTTTTTCGTTCCGGACAACAACCAAAGCAATTTGCTGAACCGGCACGCTAAACATTTCACGGCTGTTCCCGCTTTTTACCTTAAGGGCGGCAAAAACCGGGCCGTTTATAAGCAAAAACGCGGCAAGTGCACCGGCCAGTACGGCCGTAAGGCGCAGGCGGCAGCCTTTAAAAAACAGCAAAAACACCAAAGCGGCAACCACAAAAACATAAATTGCGTTGTTGCGAAATAAGCAGCTAAGCAACGCACTGAACAACAACGCCGTCACCTTGAGCGGGCTTTTAAAAAAAGCTTTTCCAACACAAAAAGCGTGGTGCAGCAACAAAGCGGTGCACCCAAAAAACACCGAAAATAAAACATCTTTGGTAGGAATGATTGAAAAAATTGCCAAAACGGGGTTTAGCGCAAACCAAACAACACAACAAAGAAACGCCTTTTGGCTTTTGCCTTTAACGTAGCAGCAAAAAAAGGCAAAAAAGGCCGAAACCACCAGCATTTGCAGCAATGCGTACACCGTTACGGCCTGCAGGTGAAAAACGCCGCTAAGCTTTAAGCAAAGCTGCCACAAAAAGGTGTGCAGGGGCGGGTGAAATTTGGTAACTGCCGTTTTGCCCAGCGCCTGCTCGGTTTGCATTTTCATATCGTACGAATAAATGCCGGGGTAATACGCCAACAGGCAAGGGATGTAAAACAAAAAAATAACACCCCACAGGCTAAAAAACAACGCCGCGGGCTTTATTCCCCCTACTTGCCGGGCCGGGGCTTTTGGGCCCGCCAAAGGCCGGCTTAAAAAGTTTAAAAGCAACGCCAAAAAGGCGCCAATTACCACCCAAAGGCCAACCAGCATTAAAAGCGTTAGCAAAACACGGTTAAAATTTTTGTAAAGGGTGCTTAAACCGTGCGTTTCGTAAATTGCTTTGCCAACTACGGCAACCGCCGCGTAAACCGCCCCGCCGAGGCAGGAAAGCTTTTTTACGCGTTCTGGCAACAAAGCGGCCTTTTGCAGCGCCAAATAAACAAAGGCGCAAAAAACAACCGTTAAAAAGCTTTGCCGCACTAAGCTGCTGCCGGAAAAGTAGTAATTTGCAACTCCGGCGGCACCGTGAGTAAGAAAGCGCAAGCCGGCAAAAAATAATACCGGCTTGCGGTGAAAACATTTTTTGAAATTTATTTTGCATTAGCATCTTGCTCTTTCTCCTCTAAAAACACCTTACGCGTTACAAAATTAAACAGCATTACAATTGCCGTTACCGCAAGCTTTGCAATTTGGTAAGGAATGTGGACCAGATCTACAAACAGCCACATAAACAGCTGGTTCAGCCCCAGGCCAATAACACTTAAAATAACAAAAATAACAAACTGGGTGCGCTTTTTCATGTTAGCCTTGGCCGCAAAAACAAAGTGCATACTAAGCAGGTAATTTACAATTACCGAAACCGAAAAGGAAATGCTGCAGGATATTAAATAATTTACCCCTGCAACCTCGGTAAGCAGCAGCATAATGCCGTAATCAATTAAAAAGCACAAAAAGCCCACAGCGCCGAACTTTACCATTTGCAAAATTAGTTTTTTCATTACTTAGCCTTTTCTTCTTTCATTAGCTTGTTATAATCCTGCCTGGTGTGAATCGGCTGCATTTCAAAATCGTGCCGATTTTTTTGCGTAAGGGTAGAAAGTATTAAGCCGGAGAAAAACGCTTGGATAGCCGCTAAAATTACAAAGCAGCTAACAATTAGGGTAGGAATTTTTTCTACCAAGCCGGTTTTAATAAAGGTAACCAGTACGGGAATAAAAAAGGCCAGGCCAATAATGCAAAGCACCGCCGCCAAAGCGGAAAAGAACTTTAACGGCTTGTAGTTTTTGTACAGCTTGGTAATTGTTTTTAACACTTTAAAGCCGTCGGAGTAGGTGTTCAGCTTAGATTCGCTGCCCTGCGGACGGTCGCGGTATTCAATGACAACATTTTCTACCAGCATATTCTTATCAATGGCGTGAATGCTCATTTCGGTTTCAATCTCAAACCCTTTAGATAAAACCGGAAAGGTTTTTACAAACTGGTAGCTAAAGGCACGGTAGCCGGTCATAATGTCTTTAATATTGCTGTGGAACATTGAATTAATGCAGCCGCGCACCAGCGTGTTGCCAAAGTTGTGAAACGGGCGCTTATTCTCGGTAAAATAGGTGGAAGAAAGCCGATCCCCTACCACCATATCTACCTGGCGGTTTAAAACCTTGTCTACCATCTCGCGGGAGAATTCTGCCGGGTAGGTGTCGTCCCCGTCGGCCATAATGTAACACTCGGCGTCAATTTCGCGAAACATTCGGCGAATAACGTTGCCCTTGCCGGCTTTGTACTCGTAACGCACAACCGCGCCGGCCTCGCGGGCCAAATCGTCGGTATGGTCGGTAGAGTTATTGTCGTAAACATACACTACCGCCTCGGGCAGATATTTTTTAAAATCGGTTACAACCTTGGCAACCGTTTTGCTTTCGTTGTAGCAGGGAATTAACACCGCAATTTTATCCACAATAACACATCCTATTATTTTAAATACAGCATTGGCAAGCAGTTTGCAACGGCAGCAAGCGCCAAAAGCCGAACCCGCCGTTTTGGCATTTTTTGCGTGCAAATTTGCCCACTATTTGCTTACAAAATTTAGTATATCATATTGTTAAAGCTCTGTCAACAAGCTGAGCCAAAAATACCTTACGGTGTTTTGGGGCAAAGCAGATAGCAATTGCTTGCTTCAAAGCTTTTTTGGTAGGTAACGCCGTGCCATTCAAATTCGCCGTTTTCCGGCAGGTCGGCCACCCAAACAATACAATCCGGCACAAAGGCTTTGTCGTCGTACCGTTCGGTTTCGTTGTACCCGTTTCCGGCAACATCCTCTATTCTTTCTACCCCCGGGCACATAGGCCAAAACGGGTAGCTGTACTGACCGCGCGCAATGTAAAGCCCCAGGCTTTTGTAATTTTTTAAATTAATTTCGTTAATCAGCTCGCTGTAAACCGCGCATTGGCCGCCGTTGTTGGTAAAATAGCCGGCCAGCTTCCCGCTTTGCTTACGGGCTAAATTAGCGTGGTAATAGGCTTGGTCTATTCCGCTAAAAAGGCAGGCGACCGCCAAAGCGCCAACGGCTCCGTTTTTCAGTGCCGCCCGGTTTTGAAACATTTTTTGCAAAAAGCAAACAATAAACGGGCAAAGCAGGGTTAAAAAGCCAAGCTCGTACCGGGTCTCAAACCGCTCCCAGCGCAGCACTGTTAGCAGCCCTACAAAGGCCAAAAAGCTGCAAACTAAGTAGTAAACGCTGCCCCTTTGGGCCTTAGGGCCACGGTTTTTAAGCTTTTTAATTACAAAGTAAACCGCAACGGCGCACACCGCCAAAAACAGCCAAACAATTAGGGGGTTTACGGCTGTGTCGTGCCCGTAATCCGGCATTTTGGGCAAAAGGTAGGGGTGCCCGTCCTCAGATATGGCAGGGTCGTTGAGCGGCACCTTTAACAGGGCGCTTACCTTGTTTACGCCCTTGTAAAGAAGGTTAGAAAGCCAGCCAAACTGCACCGTAGGCAAGGTAAAGGCCAGGTTTTTAAAAAAGTTGACCAATAAATAAGCCGGGTTTAGGGTGCCAACCAGCTGCCGGGCGCCGGTTGTGCCGGAGGCGTAAGCGTTAAAAGTTGCAAAATTACGCAAAAGCTCAGGCAGCACGGTTAAAATGGCCGGCACCACCGTAACTCCCAAAGAGCAGGCCAAAACCGAAAATTTATCTCTTGCTTTTAGGCGAACGGCAACCAGGCCCACCGCAAAAACAGCCATTGCAATACACACCGAAGGCTTTGTAAGGTAGCCAAACGCCCCGCTAAGCCCTACGCAAAGCAACCGCACATACAAAAGCGCTTCATTTTTCAGCCGATCGCAAGCCGCCAGCCTTAAACACTCGTAAACAAAAATCATTAGCCACAGCGTAGCCAAATGGTCTACCTGCGTGGTAAAAGCCTCGGCAAACGCAATAGGCATAGAAAAGTACAGCAGCACTGCAACAACGCGCCAGCTTTTTTGCAGCCCCAGCCGGTTGGCAATTTTGTAAACAAAATAGCCGTTTAGCAGGTAAGAGGCCGCCTGCAGCAGGTTAAACAGCCGGTCGCTGCCGGTTAATAAATACTCGTGCAAATTAAAAAATTCGGCAAGCGGCGGGCTGCTGATCCGCCGCACATCATTGGTAAAATAGTGGGCAACGCTTTTGTTTTGCGCCCAGCTCATAATCCGCGGCAGGTGGTAACGCATAGAATCCCAATTATAGGTAACCGTGTAAATGCTAAGGGCTACCACGCAAAGCGCAAAAATTGCGGCCAAACCCCCGCCGGCCGTAACCCGGCCGGGGCAAGCCGCCCGCAGCAGCCCCGGATATTCGCCAAGCTGCTTACAGCGCCGGGCCGCAAAAACGGTGCCCAAAAGGCCCGCCGCCGCAAAAACGACCCAGCTGCCTAAAACGCCCCAAAAGCCAAGCGCCAAAAAGGCCGATAACACCTCGGTTACCGCGTACAAATAAAAGGTAGTGCCGCAAAGCGAAAAAATTAGCGCCTGCACGGTACTCTCCTGCCCAAAGGCCGCCAAGGGCCGCAGCAGCAGCTTAAAAAACACAAAATACAAGAGCACGGCTAAAATAATAAAAAGCACAAAACGCTCCCCTTCCTAAAAATAATAAAGCCAATGTATTGTAACATAATTTCAAAAAATTGTCAAATGTCAACGAACTTAATCTACCCGAATTTCGCGCCCGGTGTAAAGGGCGTACAGGTAACACTCCTTTACCGGGGTCTCGTACATTTTTTCTACCGCACGGCAGTAAAGCTGCAGCTGCTCACGGTAGTGGCTAAGCAAAACGGAGTCGTCTTTAATGCGGTCGGTTTTAAAATCCAGCACCACAATGCCGTCCGGCTCAAAAAACATACAGTCAATTGCACCCTGCACCATAACCGGCACGCTTTGCAGCTCGGGCGGCAGGCCCTCTTGCAGCTCCCCTGCCGGAATTTCTAACATAAAGCGTTTTTCCCGCAATACGGTTTTGGCTTTAAAAATGCGGCCAAACAGCGCGCTTTTAAAAAATTGCTGCGCCTTAGCGGGTTCAATGCTTTCGGCCTCGGCCAGGGTTAAAAATTCCTGCTCGTACAGGCGCTGCACCTCCCCCAAAACATTTTGCGGGGCGGTTTTAAAGTTTGCAAATTGCAAAAATTTGTGGAAAGCGGTGCCCCGTTCGGCGGGGGTAAGCCCCCCGGCCGAAAGAAAAGCCGGCCGTGCCGTGGCGCAGTAGCTGCGCGCCGCCTTTTGGTGCGTTAGCTGCGAAACCGAGGTTTTAACCGAAAGGCTGTGCAGCGCGGTAAAGGGATATTGGTAAGAAATTGCCTGCTGCAGCGCCGCTAAGTATTCTGGGTTTGGCGGCACCTCGGCGGCCGGCGGCAGCTCTGCCGGCTCGGTGGGCTGGTAGCCAAACTGGCGGTAGCGGTAAAGCTCGCCGGGCGGGCAAATTGCCGTAAAGGCAAGCACCCAGCTGCCAAAGCTGTTGCCCTCTAACACCTTTTCGGCGGGCAGGCGGCCACAAACAGCTGTTTGAGCCAGCTCCTCGGCCTTTTGCTTTTTCTTTTCAAAGGCGGTGTCGCAAAGCTGCAAAACCAGCAGCTCCTCGGCGCGCGTCATGGCAACATACAAAAGGCGCATTTCCTCGCTGTTTTCCTGCAGCTGTTTTTCCCGCTTTAATTTAAGGTAATCAAACGGCTCCTCGGCCTTATTTTTTTCGGGGTTAATGGGCTTAAAGCTAAGACCCAAGGCTGCATCCCCCAAAAAAGCGGGGTTTTTGTCGTGATTAAAATGGTTCATGCCGTTTGCCAAAATGCAAACGGGGTACTGAAGCCCCTTAGAGCCGTGCATGGTAACAATGGTCACGCCGCCGGCCGCCCCCTGCTCCACCGCCGAAACAGCTTCGGTATTAATATTTTCTAAATACTGCAAAAAGGCGTTTAAATCGTTCCCCGGTTCGGCCGAAAACTCCTGCGCCAGGCCTTGAAAATAAAGCAGGTTGCCCGCGGCTGCCCGGCCGTAATTGCCGGCGGACAGCTCCTCAAAATTTTCTAACCGAATCATTTCCTCCACCAGCGCCCCAACCGAAAGGCAGGCAGCGCGGCGGCGGTAGCTTTCCAGCTTTTGCAGCGCCTGCTCGCAGTGCGGCTGCGCCCGGTTTTGCAAAAGCAAAGTAAACAGCCGGCCGCTGCGGTTTTGCGCCCGCAGCTGCGCCAGCTCGTTTGCCGTAAATCCAAACAACGGTGACATTAAAACCGCCAGCAGGCTATTATCCAGCAGGGGGTTATTTACAGCCTGCAGCAGCGCCTGCAGCAAAACAATTTCTGGCTTTAAAAACAAGCTTCCCTCGCTTAAACGGGCGGTAATTCCCCGCTGCTTTAAGGCGCGAACCAGTTCGCCGTTGCCGGTTTTGGCGCGCACTAAAATAGCAATATCCTCCGGCTCGGCTTTGCGCAGCGTTCCATTTGGCCCGCGCAAAAACGGCTCGCGCCCCAAAATTTCGGTTACCGCCTCGGCAATTTGGCCCGCTACAGCCTGCTGCCGGGTGCAGCTTTCACTGCTGTAGGTAACCTCGTGAATTTCGCAGCACGGACCCTCGGCTACCGGGAACTCGGCCTTGGGGTTTAGCTGCTCGCCGGCGTAATCTACCCCGCCGGCCTCCTCGCTCATAAAAGCGGCAAAAAAGGCGTTAATAAACCGGCAAACGCCCGCCCGGCTGCGAAAATTGCTGTTTAGCCGAACGCATTTTAGCGTGTTGGCCGAAAGCCCCTCTGCAAACGGTAGCGCGTTTTTAGCTAATTTTTTAAAGTTTTTAGGGTTAGCGTGCCGGAAACCGTAAATACTCTGTTTTACATCGCCAACCGCAAACAAACGCTGCCCACCGCCGGAAAGGGCGTTAAAAATGGCGCTTTGCAGGTCGTTAACATCCTGAAATTCGTCTACCATAACCTCGCTGTACCGGCGGGCAAGCAACTCGGCCCCGGCGGCCGGTTGGCCGTTTTCGCCGGTTTGGCAAAGCAGCTCCAACGCCATTTGCTCGCAAAGGCTAAAGGTTAGCCCGCCCAGCCGGCGCAGTTCAAACAGCAGCTTGTTTTTGTAAGCAAGGCAAAGCTCAGCGGCCACCAAAGCCATGTTTAAAGCGTCGCTCCGCTCCTGCTCCAGCTCTTGCAGCGGTGCGTAAAAGTTGTTTTTTTGCTGCTGCTTGGCCCATTTTTCTACCGCCGAAACAAACTGCCTTATTTTGGCTTTTAGTTCGGCATTGCACTTTTTGCTAAGGGTATTTACCTTGGCAAACACCCCGCTAAAAAGCAGACTGCGGCAGGCCTCAAAGTTTTTCTGGTCCGCGGCGGCGGCAAGGGCGTTAAAGGCGGCAATTTTGCCCTCAAGGGCAGCGCCGTAATGCTCTTGTAGAGGTTTATCGTCGGTCAGCTCCCGCAAAAGCGCGGCGCACTGAGCCGAAAATTCGGCTGCTGCTTTTTGCAGCTGTAAAAAAATCTTTTGGGCAAAGCTTGTTTGCGGCAGCGGGGCTTTTAGCTTATTTAAGCTGTTTTGCAAAAATTGCTCCGGGTGGGGCAGCGTCATGCAAAAATCAAAAAGCTCGCGCACCAGGCGCATGGCGTTTTCGTCGCCCTTTTCGCTGCCGGTTGCCTGCACAAAGCGCTCAAACGCGGGGTCTTGCGCGGCGTAGCACTCCTCAAAAAGGGCTTGCACCGTTTTTTGGCAAAGGTTCTCCAACCGCGGGCCCTCTAGCATTTTAAAATCGGGCGAAAGGGCAATTTCGGGGCTGTTAAAATGCTCCCGCACCAGCTTAATGCAAAAGGAATCTATGGTGCAAATATCGGCCATTGGCAACAGCAACAGCTGGTTTTGCAGGTAGGCGTTTTCC
>URRK01000039.1 GCA_900550315.1 uncultured Oscillospiraceae bacterium
GGGCGGGCGCCGTTAAACACGCAAAAGCAGCGCAAAAACGCCTGCGTTTTTTGGCGCAACGCCCTGTTTAGCCTTTTAAATTTACAGCGGGCAAGCGCCGGTTGGCGCCTTGCCCGCTGCGGTTTTAGCTTATTTTGCAAGCTTTTTAAAAAAGGCCGGTAATTTTGCCGTTTTCGTCTACATCAATTTGCTCGGCGGCGGGGCGCTTTGGCAGGCCGGGCATGGTCATAATATCGCCGGTTAAAACAACCACAAAGCCGGCGCCGGCCGAAACCTTTACGCTTTTTACCGTAACGGTAAAGTCTTGCGGCGCGCCAAGCAGGGCTGGGTCGTCGGAAAAGCTGTACTGCGTTTTAGCCATGCAAACCGGCAAATTGCCAAAGCCCAGCTCTGTTAAACGGTCCAGCTGCTTTTTGGCCGCCGGCAAAAAACTTACGCCCTTGCCGCCATAAACCTTTTGCACAATGGCGGTAATTTTTTCCTCCAGCGGGCTGTTTAGCTCGTAGCTGTAGGTAAAATTCGGTTTTTCCTGCTCGCAAAGGCGAACCACCTCTTTTGCCAGGTCCATTCCCCCTTGGCCGCCCTCGGCCCAAACGGTTGAAAGCACGGTGTTAACACCCAGCTCGCGGCATTTTTGCATAATAAAATTAATTTCGGCGTCGGTATCGGTTGGAAAGCGGTTTACTGCCACCACACAGGGCAGGCCGTAAACCTGCCGCATATTGGCAACATGGCGCAGCAGGTTGGGCACCCCTTTTGCCAAGGCGGTAAGATCCTGCTGCAGCAGCTGCGATTTTTGCAGCCCGCCGTGCATTTTAAGGGCGCGCACCGTTGCCACCACTACCACGGCGGCCGGCGTAAGCCCTGCCGCGCGGCACTTAATATCTAAGAACTTTTCGGCCCCTAAATCGGCACCAAAGCCGGCCTCGGTAATGGCGTAATCGCCCAGGCGCAGAGCCATTTTGGTTGCCAGCACCGAGTTGCAGCCATGCGCAATATTGGCAAACGGGCCGCCATGCACCAGGGCGGGCGTGCCTTCCAGCGTTTGCACCAAATTGGGCTTTAGGGCATCCTTTAACAAGGCGGTCATAGCGCCCTGAGCTTTTAAATCGGCACAGGTTACGGGCTCGCCGCTAAAGGTGTAGCCTACAATTATTTTAGCCAGGCGGGCTTTTAAATCGGCAATAGAGGTGGCAAGGCAAAGCACCGCCATCACCTCGCTGGCAACGGTAATGTCAAACCCGTCCTCCCTTGGAACGCCGTTTGCAGTGCCGCCCAAGCCGTTTACCACAAAGCGCAGCTGGCGGTCGTTCATATCTACACAGCGTTTCCAGGTAATGCGGCGCACATCAATATTCAGCTCGTTTCCCTGCTTAATGTGGTTATCTAACATTGCGGCCAGCAGGTTATTAGCCGCGCCAATGGCGTGAAAATCGCCCGTAAAATGCAGGTTAATATCCTCCATTGGTACCACCTGCGCATAGCCGCCGCCGGCAGCGCCGCCCTTAATGCCAAACACCGGGCCTAAAGACGGCTCGCGCAGGGCAACAACAACCTTTTTGCCCAGGCGCTTTAGGCCGTCGGCCAGGCCAATGGTGGTTGTTGTTTTGCCCTCCCCCGCGGGGGTTGGCGTAATTGCCGTTACCAGCACAAGCTTGCCCTGCCGGCTGCTGCTCTGCAGCGCGTTTAAGCTGATTTTTGCTTTGTAATTGCCGTACTGCTCTAAATGCTCCGGCGCAATGCCGGCGGCTGCGGCAATTTGCGTAATAGGCTGCATTTTGCACTGCTGTGCAATTTCAATATCGGTTAACCGGTTCAAAAAATTCGCCCCCAAAAATTAAAATAGCTAAATTTAAAACACGGGCCAAACGCCAAACGGTATTCGGCCCAATTTAATCCTAACAGATGACCAAGGCTTTTCACAACGCCACGCTTAAATTTTAACGCTTTTGCTTAAATACGGCGCAGTGCTACCCCTAAAGTGCGCAGCCAAACCCGCCCAAAGTGCGGCGCCCGCCGGCTTAAAATTTTACTTGCCCAAAGCCTTTAAAACGGTTTGAACAATGTTTTCGCTGCAAAGGCCAAACTGCTTTAACAGTTCCTTCGCCGGGCCGGAATGGCCAAAAGTATCCTGCACGCCGATTTTGGTTATCGGCACCGGGCAGCCCTCGCACACAACATCGCAAACGGCGCTGCCAAGTCCGCCGATTACCGAGTGTTCCTCTACCGTTACAATACGGCCGGTTTGCTGAGCGGCGGTTAAAATAATTTCTTTATCAATCGGTTTAATGGTTGGCATATTAATCAGCCGAACCGAAACGCCATTTTGAGCCAGCTCCTCGCAGGCCTGCAGCGCCTCGCCCACCATTAAACCGGTGGCAATAACGGTAATATCGCTGCCCTCGCGCAGGGTTACGCCCTTGCCGATTTTAAATTGGTAGTCGCTGCCAAAAATAATCGGCGCGGCCAGGCGGCCAAGGCGAATGTACACCGGGCCGTTATGCTCGTAAGCGGCGCGAACTGCCAATTTGGCCTCGGTATCATCGGCCGGGTTTAACACCGTCATACCCGGAATGGTGCGCATTAAGGCAATATCCTCGCAGCACTGGTGGGTGGCGCCGTCCTCCCCTACCGAAATGCCGGCGTGGGTGGCGCCAATAATAACCGGCAGGTGCGGGTAGCCAATAGCGTTGCGAACCTGCTCAAACGCGCGGCCGGCGGCAAACATTGCAAACGAGCTGGCAAAAACCTTTTTGCCGGTTGCCGCAATGCCGGCGGCAATGCTTAACATATTCTGCTCGGCAATGCCGCAATCGTAAAACCGGTTGGGAAAAGCTTTTTTAAAGATTCCTGTTTTGGTGGCAGCTGCCAAGTCGGCGTCTAAAACAATAAAATCGTCATGCTCTTTTCCCAGCTCTACCAGGGCGTTACCGTAGCTTTCGCGGGTGGCAATTGCTTTTTTTGGTTCCATGTTCATTCATCCTCCCCTTATTGCAGCGCGGCCAGCTGTGCGTTTAGCTCGCTTACCGCGGTTTCGTACTGCTCGTCGTTCGGGGCGGCACCGTGCCAGCCCACTTGATTTTCCATAAACGAAACGCCCTTGCCCTTTACCGTTTTGCAAACAATGGCGGTGGGGCGGCTTTGCTCGGCCTCGGCCGCGGCAACGGCACTGGCAATTTCGGCAAAATCGTGCCCATTAATTACAACCACATTCCAGCCAAAGGCCTTAAATTTTTCGTCCAGCGGCAGGGGGTTATTAACCTCCTCTACCGTGCCGTCAATTTGCAGGCCGTTTACATCTATAAACGCGGTTAAATTGTTTAGCTTTTTAGCGGCGGCAAACATGGCGGCCTCCCAAACCTGGCCCTCCTCGCTTTCGCCGTCGCCCACAATGGTGTAAACCCGATAAGGATTGCCAAAATGCTTAGCCGAAAGGGCCATGCCGCAGGCGGCCGAAATGCCCTGCCCTAACGAGCCGGAGGACATATCTACACCCGGAATATGTTTCATATCCGGGTGGCCCTGCAGCATACCGTTGGTATGGCGCAGCTTTTGCAGCTCGGCTTTTTCAAAATATCCGCGCTCGGCCAGTACGGCGTACCAGGCCGGGGCGGCGTGACCCTTGGAAAGTACCAAACGGTCCCGCTCGGGCATTTTTGGGTTTTTAGGATCTATGTTCATTTTCTCAAAATACAGGTAGGTTAAAATATCGGCAATGGAAAGGGAACCGCCCGGGTGCCCGGACTTTGCAGCGTGAACCCCCTCTATTATACCAAGGCGAACCCTGCAGGCTGTTTGCTGCAATTGTTTTATTTTGCTTTGTTCCATGTTATTCTTCCTTTCTTTAATTGCCAAGCAGGCCGGCCTTTAACCGTTGCTCGGTTTCTATAATAAAATCTGCAACGGCGCCCTGCTCGCATGAGCCGGTTACAAATTTTGCTACGCTTTTAATATCGTTCGGGGCAGCGGCGGTGGTTGCGCCAAAATCGGCCGCGGCAATCATTTCAATATCGTTGTAATAATCGCCAATGGCAAGGGTGCGCGTTGCTCCCAGCAGCTGCTTTAGCCGGTTTAGCGCGCTGCCCTTGTTTACCCCAAACGGCAGCCCCTCGAAAAAAATTACCTTTTTGCTGCAACCGGTTTGCAAAAAGCGGCAGCACGAAAACTGCGCGCAATATTCCTTTAGCAAAAGCAGGGTCTGCTCGCAATCTACCGCGAATAATACTTTGGTCCATTCCACTTCGTCTACCCGGTACGGCGGTTGCTCAAAAACAAGGCTTTCGTACTCCTTATGAAACAGGGTTTGAGCGTTGCGGCGCAGCTCGTAAATTTTGGTGCCGCTGTGCACCTCTACCCCCACCGACGGAAACTGCCGCATAATTTTAGGTAGCACGGTTTTACACTCCGGGCTTAGCGCGGCGCTGTACAAGGTTTTTTGGGTTTTATAATCGTAAATTAAGCCGCCGTGGCAAGCCACCACCGGCGCGTTGGAGTGCGAAAGCGTGTAGCTGTACTTTGCGGCCGGCAGCGCGCGTCCAGTTGCAATGGCAAAAACGCCGCCCTCGGCTTTAAAATGCTCGATCCATTTTAAATTACGGGCCGGAATTTGCCCGTTACAAAGCAGCGTGCCATCAATATCCGAAAGCATAAGGCAACCGCTAAAGATCCCCATTCAATCCGTTCTCCTTTAAAAATTGCGTAAAATAATTTGGCAGGCTGCTGGTAAATTCTAAATACTGCCGGGTGGTTGGGTGAATAAACCCAATTTTTTTGGCATGCAGGCACTGCCCCTGCAGGCCGGGAAAGCTTTTTTTGCCCGGGCCGTAAACAGTATCGCCGGCAAGGGGGTGCCCCAAATAGGCCATGTGCACCCGAATTTGGTGCGTGCGCCCGGTAAACAGCCGCAGCCGCAGGTAGGCCAGGTTATTGCCCTGCGCCAGCACAAAGTACTGCGTTTTAGCCGGTTTGGAATTTAGCGCCGTTACGGCCATTTGCTTGCGCTTTACCGGGTGGCGGCCAATGGGCGCCTCTACCACGCCCTGCGTGTTTTTAAAAATGCCGTGCGCCACAGCGGCGTACTCCCGCGTAAAGGTGTGTGCCTTAATTTGCTCGGCCAAAAAGCGGTGTGCCGCATCGGTTTTTGCTACCATTAAAAGGCCGCTGGTTTCTTTATCTATTCGGTGAACAATGCCGGGGCGCAGCACGCCGTTAATGCCCGAAAGGCTGCTGCCGCAGTGGTACAGCAGCGCGTTTACCAGCGTGTTTTGGTAATTGCCGGGGGCGGGGTGTACTACCATGCCCTTAGGCTTGTTAACCACCAGCAGATCGGCGTCCTCATAAATAATATCCAGCGGAATATTTTGCGGCTCGGCTTTGGGCAAAACGGGGTCGGGCACCCGGGCCAAAACCTCGTCGCCGTTTTTTAGCTTTAGGCTTTTGGCGGCCGTTTTACCGTTTACCGTTACCTGCCCGTTTTGCACCAAATTGGCGGCAAACGCGCGGGAAAGCCCCAGCTTCCCGGCCAAGGCCGCGTCCAGCCGCTGCGGCTCCCCCGCAAAGGTAAAGCAATGCTCTTGCATTTAATTGTTTTTGGGCAGCGTCGACTCGGGCGCCTGCTCCTCCATTTGCTTTGCCAGCCGGGCGTCGCGAATAATATCTATTACAAAGTAAAGCAGCAGCAGCCCCGCGCCAATGCAAACGGCGCAATCGGCAATGTTAAACACCGGGAACTTTGGCATAAACTGCAGGTGCAAAAAGTCTACCACTTCGCCGCCGCGAAACAGGCGGTCTACCATGTTTCCCAGCCCGCCGGAAAGAATTAGGCAAATGGCCCAAAAAAGCAGTTTATTTTTTAAGCCCTTTTTAATCAGCAGCGCAATGCAAACAATCATAATCAGCAGGGTTACGGTAAGCAGCAGCCAGGTGTGCCCCTCCATTAATCCCCAAGCGCCGCCGTTGTTGTGAATGTAGGTAAACTCTAACACGCCGGGCCAAAACGGCTTAGATTGCCCCAGCACAAAATTTGCGGTAATTAGGTGTTTTGTAAACTGGTCGGCCGCCAGCAGCAAGGCCGAAAGCAGCGCAGCCAAAATGTAACTCATAAAAATGCCCTCCGATTTAGCTTAATACCCTTGCGCAGCGGGCGCACAGCTCGGGGTGCGCGGCGTTTTCGCCCACGGTTTCAGAGTAGGTCCAGCAGCGCACGCACTTTTTGCCGGTTGCGTGGCGCACGGTTACCGAAAGCGGAAGCTCGCCTTTAAACTCGCCGCCGCTGCCCTCTGCAAGGTTTACCTTAGAGGCAATAAAAATAGCTTTTAGGTTTTCTACCGTTTTTAAAAAGCTGTACAGCTCGCCCTCGGCGTAAACGGTAATTTCTGCATCCAGCGAAGCGCCGATAATTTTTTCGCTGCGGGCCTGCTCCAGCGCTTTTTTTACATCGTCACGCACGGCGTGGATCTTTTCCCACCTTGCCATAAAGTCCGGGTCGGTTTCGGGCTGGGCGGTTGGCATGCTGTTAAGCAGCACGCTTTGGCGGTTGCAGCTGGCGGCGTGGGGCATAAACTGCCAAATATCCTCCGAGGTGAAGGCTAAAATTGGCGCAATTAAGCGGTCTAAGGTATCCAGCACGCGGTAAATGGTTGTTTGGGCGGCGCGGCGGGTTGCGCTTTGCGCCTTTTCAACATACAAACGGTCTTTAACAACGTCTAAATAAAAATTAGAAAGATCCAGCACGCAGAAGTTGTGCACCGCGTGGAAAATTAAGTGGTACTCGTAATGGTCGTACGCATTGCGGCACTCGGCCACCAGGGCGTTGAGCCGTTTTAAAATGTAACGGTCAATTTCCTCCAGCGCGGAATCGGGCACCTGGTCGCGGTCGGGGTCAAAATCCGGAATACAGCCCAGAATAAAACGGGCGGTGTTACGAATTTTGCGGTAGACCTCGGACATCTGCTTTAAAATTTCGTTTGAAACGCGAATATCGGCATGGTAATCGGACGAGGCTACCCACAGGCGCAGAATATCGGCACCGTACTGCTTTACAACATCATCCGGAATAATGGTGTTGCCCAGCGATTTAGACATTTTTTTGCCCTCGCCATCTACCACCCAGCCGTGCGTAACAACGGTTTTGTAGGGGGCAACGCCCTTGGTGGCAACCGAGGTAAGCAAAGAGGATTGGAACCAACCGCGATACTGGTCGGCCCCCTCTAAGTAAAGGTCGGCCGGGAATTTTAAATAATCGCGCTCATCCAGAACTGCCGCGTGGGAGGAACCGGAATCGAACCAAACATCCATAATATCGGTTTCTTTTTTAAATTCGGTGCAGCCACAGGCGCAGCGGGTGCCCTTGGGCATAAGGTCGGCCGCGTCCAGCTCGTACCAGGCGTCGGCGCCCTTTTCGCGGAAGATGTTGGCAATGTAGGCAATGGTGCTGCGATTAATTAATTCTTTTCCGCAATCCTTACAGTAAAAAATCGGGATCGGCACGCCCCAGGTGCGCTGGCGGGAAATGCACCAGTCGCTGCGGTCGCGCACCATGCCGGTAATGCGGCCCTCGCCCCAGGCGGGCACCCATTGAACGGTTTTAATAGCCTGAATGGCTTGATCGGCAAAATCGGCAATAGAGCAGAACCACTGCTCGGTAGCGCGGAACAAAATAGGCGATTTGCAGCGCCAGCAGTGCGGATATTGGTGAATGATTTTTTGAATGGCAAACAGGTGGCCGTCTTCCTCCAGCTCTTTAGCAATGGCCTTGTTGGCCTCATTGGTGGTAAGCCCCTCAAACTTGCCGGCATCCTTGGTCATTTTACCTTTGCCGTCTACCGGAACCACCATGCCAATTTGCGGGTAATTGCGGCAAACCTCAAAGTCATCTACACCGTGGCCGGGCGCCGTGTGTACGCAGCCGGTACCGCTTTCAATGGTAACATGGTCGCCCACAATAACCAGCGAGGTGCGGTCAATAAACGGGTGGCGGGTTTCCATTAATTCTAACTCGGAGCCCTGAATGTGCCCTAAAATTTTGTACTCGGCAATGCCGCCGGCCTGCATGGCGGCCTCTACCAATTCGTCGGCCATAACGTAGTACTCGCCGCCTGCGGCAACCAAGCTGTAGCTGTAACGCGGGCCAACGCAAATGGCAAGGTTGGCCGGCAGGGTCCAGGTGGTGGTGGTCCAAATAACAAAGTAGGTTTTGGCAAGGTCGGCCCCTAAGGCGGCTAATTTGCCAAAGTCTTTGGTAACATTAAATTTAACATAAATAGAGTAGCAGGGGTCCTCGGCGTACTCAATTTCGGCCTCGGCCAAGGCGGTTTGGCACTCGGGGCACCAATAAACCGGCTTTAGGCCCTTGTAAATGTAGCCCTTTTCGGCCATTTCGCCAAAAACCTCTACCTGCTTGGCAACATAGCTGTTTTTAAGGGTTAAATACGGGTTATCCCACTCGCCCAGCACGCCCAGGCGCTCAAACTGCTCCCGCTGGCTTTCTACAAAGCCCAGGGCAAAATCGCGGCAAATTTTGCGCAGCTGTAAGGCCGAAACCTGCTCGCTGGATTCCATACCTGCTTTTTTGCGGGCCTTTAGCTCGGTAGGCAGGCCGTGGGTATCGTACCCCGGTACATAAGGGGCTTTAAAGCCCGACATATTTTTGTAGCGCAAAATAAAATCCTTTAAGCACTTATTTAGCGCCGTGCCAAGGTGAATAATGCCGTTGGCGTAGGGCGGGCCGTCATGCAGCACATAAAGGGGTTTGCCCTCGTTATTTTTCATTACCTGCTCGTAAAGCCGGGTCTGCTGCCAGTTTTTTAGCATTTCCGGCTCGCGGGTTGGTAAGCCTGCCCGCATGGGAAAATCGGTTTTGGGTAAATTTAGGGTCTTGTTGTAATCCTGCTGTTCCATTGGCTTAAAATTTCCTCTCTATAACATACACTCTATAACAATACAGCGTGCAAGGCACTGTTTTGGTTCAACGCAGCGCGCCCCTACAAGCCTGCCCCAAAAGCGCCGCTAAGCGGCAATTTTGAACCTGCAATTTTGTAAGGCGCCGGCTTTAAAAACAGCACCCTGCACGGATGTTTTATTTACTTTACCTGCTCAGCCGGGGCATTGGCAGCTAGCTCTACCGGCTCTTGAATAATTGGCTCGGGGACTGCCGGCATTACCGGGGCTTTGGCAGCCGCTTGGGTCGGGACGGCCTGTTCGGCAACCGGTTCGGCTACCGGCTCGGCAGCCTGGGCTGCCTCGTTCGCCGGGGCGGTATATTCGGGATTGCGGGGCAAAAAGGCTTTAAAATCCGGCTCGCTTTCTACCTCAAAGGCAATGGCTTTGGCGGCGCGCTCCGGGTCGTAGGGAACACTATCTGGGAATTTTTGCAAAACCTCCAGCTGCTGCTTGTGGTTTTCAAACATTGCCTTTTTAAACTCCGAAACCTGAACTTTTAATTTATCAAACAACAGCTGCTGGCGGGCAACACTGTCGTGCGCGGCGGTAACCAGGCCCTCAGACTTTGCGGCCGCCTCGGTAAGCATACGGTCTACCTCGGCGTCGGCGCTGGCTTTGCGCTCGGCAATATCTTTTTCAAAGGCGTTCAGCACCGTTGCAACCTTTTCGTCAATTTCCTGCGCTTTGTGGTTCGCCTCGTCTAAAATAGCGGCGGCTTTTTCGTTGGCCTCGTTAATAATTTGGTCGGAAAAACGCTGGGCGCTAACTAAAATGCCCTGTACATTTTCCATGCTGGCAGAATTATCTACCTTAGCTACCGGCGTTTTTGGCGCGGCGGCCGGAGCACTGCCTTTTGCCTGCTCCAGCTCTTTGGTAAGCTGGGTAACCCGGTCGGCCAGGGCCTTGTTTTGGCGGGTCAACTCGTCAAAATCGTCGGCAATCTCCTCCAAAAACATTTCAACATCCGAAACGCGGTAACCGCTCATGGATTTATCAAACTTTGTGGTACGAATAAATTCTGCCGTATGCATTTTTAAACCTCCAAAAAATTATAAGTACTTTTCAGCCAAAACGCGCTCCCGCCCTTTGCGGGTGGCGCCCCCTGCGCTAATAATTTTAAACTTCCCGGCACCCCGCACGGTAATTACATCGCCCGCTGTAACCTTTTTGGTTGCCTTTTGCACCGCAAAGGAATTTACGCAAACGCGGCCGTCGGCAATTAGCCCTTCGGCAGCGGCGCGCCCGGCGTTTAAAAGGCCGCTGAGTACGGCGTCCAGCCGCAGGGAAGCCACGGTAAAGCTAAGCTCTTTTTTAGGGGCGCTTTGCTGCAAAAGCGCCAGCTCCTGCGCGTTGGCAACCCGGGGCTTTACCCCAACGCCGCCAATTTTTTGCACCTGCTGCAGCAGGTAATTGCCAAGCTCGCTTAGCACAAAGGCGTACGCCCGGCCCGGGGCAAATAAAATATCGCCCACGCCGGCCCGCACAATGCCCTGTGCCATTAAGGTGCCTAAAACATCCCGGTGCGAAAGGGTAAACCCCGCCGGGTACTCAAAGCAAAGCAGCGTAATTGGAAAAGCCTGCTCCGGCTGCGAAACATAGCTGGGCAAGGCGCCCAGCAGCGTGCGTTCGCAGCCCTTTGCCCCGCCGAAAAACACCACCGGCTCGGCCGAAAAAGCGTTTTTTAGGTACGCGGCCTGCTCGGGGCTTAAAAAGCCCACAAATTTTGGCACATTACGCAGGCGGCAAAGGCGAATGGCATCGGCCGCACGGTCGGCCAGGTTTTTCAGGTCGTTTTCCGGCATTATTCAAAAATGCTGCCGGTGTTGCTTTCTGCCTCGTCGGCAATCAGCTCGCCTAAAACATCTACATTGGCGGGGGTAATAATGTAGGTGCTGTTGGCAACCTTTTTAATGGTAGAACGGGTAGAATAGGCCGAGCCGCTTAAAAAGTCCAGCAAACGGCGGCTGACCTCGCGGTTGGCCGATTCCATATTTAAAACAACGG
>URRK01000040.1 GCA_900550315.1 uncultured Oscillospiraceae bacterium
GCCCGCTGCGGCCAACACCCTGCTGCGGTATTTTAAGCTTAGCGGAACTACCCCCGAAAATTACGACGCTATTTTTACCGGCGACTTAGGTGCCGTTGGCAGCACCTTATTGTACCAGCTGTTGCAAGAGCAAAAAATTGATATTACCGCCCGGCACAAGGATTGCGGCCTCATGCTGTTTGACCGAAACCGGCAGGATGTTCATGCCGGCGGCTCCGGCTGCGGCTGTTCGGCCTCGGTGCTGTGCGGCCACATTTTAAAAGAACTGGAGCAGGGAAACCTAAAAAATGTTTTGTTTTGTGCAACCGGGGCGCTGCTTTCCCCCGTAACGGTGGCGCAAAAGCAAAGCGTGCCCTGCATTGCGCATTTGGTGCAGCTAAAAGCGCTTTAAAGCTTTAGTAATTTTACTATTTGTTGGCTTACCAATGCGGTAAAAAGGCAGCAAACAGCCCGGCAGCGTTTTGCTGCCGGGCTGCTGCTTTTAGCTATTTATTCTACTTCGGCCATGTCACATTCAACATCGTCGCCATAATAACCCTTTTCCGAAACATATAGGGCAAAGGATTGCGGGGGTAGGGTGTCGGTTAAACGCTGACTGATGTTTTGGAATACGGCGTCGTAGGCAATGGAGGTAGCGTTGGGGCTTGGCGTTACCGCGGTAGGGCAGTAGGCGTAGCGGTAAAAGTTCATGTTCATTTGCTTTTCAAAATTAAGCGCAACGTTTACCGCGGTGCTTTGGGTGTTTACAACCAGCACAACCGTTTTGCCGTCGTCACCCCGAATGGCCGCCGTGTACAGTCCGTCCTCGGTGGTAGATTGCGTGTAGTAGGTTATTGCCTTTTGGTTGTTTAAATACTTCCCTAACAGGTTTAAGCCGTAGTAAGTTACGCGCGGGGTCTCGCTGGCGTAGGGGGCGTAGTCTTTGTGCGGGTTTGACACAAAAGAGGGGGCGGTGCCAACCGCGTGTACGCCGCCAATAAATTCGCCGTTCGTATTGGTTTGGTTTATCCAAAGCTGGTCAAAAATCTGCCAGGAAAGCAGGCGATCCAACCCGTTTTTAACCGCTGCAGCTACCCCGGCGGCCACCTGCGTCAGCTGTACGCCGTTGTTGGTGGTCCAGTACCCGTCAATTGAGGAGTAGGCAAAGTATTCGTCTACTAAAAATTCCCCGTCATAATCGTATTCGTCTAAAACACTGCGGTAGTCGGCAAACGCGTTGTCGGCCATATCGTAATAGTAATTTTTCTCGTTAATGGAGAGCGAATAGGTTCTGGAATACATGTGGGTGGAAAGTACATCTACCATGCCTTTATCTTCCGGGTGGTTTTTTAAATACTCCAAAAAGTACCTTAACAGGCCGTCGCCGGTTTCAATAGAGCCTTGGTTCGGCCCAACAATTTTGTACTTTTGGCGAATACCGCCGGCTTGCAGCGCTTGGTGCAGGTCTTTGGTAATACTGATCCACTCGTCGGCGTAATCGCCCTCTAATTTTTCTTTGGTGGGGTAACTGGGCTCGGTAAAGGCTAAAATGTATTTTACATTGTAAATGCCGTGCGCCTCAAAAGCCTCTAACGCTTGGCGAACCCATTCGCCGTAGCGCAGCCCCGCTTTTCTAATGCGAATTTCGTATTCCGTCAGGCCGGTAAAATCAACCCCCTGGCTTTCGCCGTAAAGGTCGTTGCCGCGGCCTAACAGGTAGCTTACCTCTGGAATACTGGCGGTTTCGGCGGCAATATAGTTTAGGTGCCAGCCGGCGTTAATGGCAATTTCAATATCGCGCTGCTGTAAAAAGCTTGCCCATTTGTAAACGGCCTGCATAGCGGTGGAATCCCAGTTCCAACCGTTGCTGCTCCACGCAAAGCTGGATTTAAAAATACTGCGCACGGTTTTTACGCCGGAATCCTTTAAGCGGTCCATCTCTTTCGCCGCTTGCTCGTCGGTGTAGTTGCGGCCTAAGCTGTCCTTCATAAAGGTGTAGCAGTGGTACACCGTTGCCGAAATGCCCTGAAAGCTTTTAGAGTGCGGGGCAGAGTTGTTTTTTACAGTAATGCTTTCGTCCAAATAGCGGCGAATAATTTCGTTGTAAAGGTAAGCACGGGTGCTTTCGGGTTCGGCAAAGCCGCCGCCCGAGGTTCCGTTTTGCACCTTTGCGGCGTAGGCGGCCTTTGCAACCGTGTAAACCGAGGTTACAAGGGGCGCGTTGTAAACCTCGCCGTAGGTGCCGTTGCTGTTTTTGTAGCGGCCAAAGGCGCGAATGGCGTAATCACTGATGTAATGGCTTGGCGTAATTTGCGTTAGCACGCCGGTATAGTTAATAAATTGCGGCTCCTCCGAAAAACGCAGGTCGGTTTGGTTGGCCAAAGAGTAGGCCAAACCGCTGTGGGCAGTGTAGGTTATGCCGTTTTGGGTGTAGCTTTGGTTGTATTTTAGCTCCTCGCCGTTTAAATAGTCATTGCGCAAGGTTACCACGCCGTATTCCTCTAACCGAACGCCGTAGTATTTTTCAGCGCAAAGCAGACGGCGGTCCAGCCCGGTTTTGTAGCGCAGGCCCTGGTTTTCCTCTACCCGAACGGCAGCTCCGCGGGTTACAAATCCGTAGTTGCTAATTTTTTCGCTTGCGGTAGCGGTATCCTGCTGAGTTACCGAAAAATCGCTTAAATAAATGGTTCCGGCTTCATTCAACCGGATAGAATAATAAACAGTTTCGGTGCGCGGGGCGGTAAAGCTTAGGATAACAACCATTTTTTTTGCCAACTTCCAGCAGTAGCAATGGCTGGAAAATTCTAGGTTATCGCGCTGCTGGAGTACCGTGCCATCCTCAGCTGTGTAGGTTGTGCTAATTGCGGTTTCGCGGTTAGTAATGTATTTGGAACTGTAATTTTTAGGGTCCCTCAAAATAGCATAATCCACATAAGCCGCAACCGGTTTTTCGGTTTTAGCTGTTGCGGCGGTGTACAGCGGGTAATCGGTAAGATCAACTGTAAAGCTAAAGGTGTAGCTGCGGCCTTTGGTTAGTGTAATACCGGAACTGGAGGCAAACCGAAAACCTGTTGTTGAGGTTAGTTTGGTTTGTCTTTTACCGTTTTGCTGCTGCAGCTCTGCTGAAATATTCCCCATTAAATAGGGAAAACCGTTATTCAACTTTAGGTCTAAATTCGTAAATTCTGGTTCGGCCAACGGGTCGTACAATAAAACAAGGTCGTCTAAATAAAGCTTTGCGCCGGTAGCGGCCGGCCGCTTTGGCGCTAAGGGTTAAGGCAAAATTGCCGTCTTGCTTTGTAAAACAAAGGCCGGTTGGCAAAAATTCGGCCGTAAGGTTTAGACCGCCCAAGGTAACCGTTGCGGTTTGCTGCTGCGGGTTGCTGCAAACGGCGGTAATGCGCCCTTTTTCGTTAAAATAAAGCCCGGCCTGCTCGCCGTAGCTTAGGCCGCTAAAATCGTTTGGGTAGGGAATATTGCTTTCATCGCAGCCGGGGGTAAAACGCACGCCGTCAATTATTGGGGGATTATCGTAAACCGCCCACTTTCCGGTGCAGGGTTTTTTTAAATATTTATCGGTATATTCATCGCAAAAAAGGTGCAGATCCCGCACCAAAAGCTGCTCGCCGGCGGCCACTAAATTAACGCGGTAGCGCTGGTTGCTAAACCAAACCGATTGCTGGTTGTTGCCGGCCCAGTCGCTTAAAGTGTAGCGCAGCGTGGCGGGGGAGGTTTGGTATTGCTGTTTAAAGGCACGCCCCATTTCGCTAACGGTTGCAAACCGATAGCCGTAGCGGGCTTGGTTTTCTACGGCAAAGCGGCATTGCTGCGTTAGTCCTTGCTCTAATTTTTCGGGGTAGCCAAAACCGGTTTCCTGCCCTAATTGCAGGTAGCAAAAGCCAAGATTTTCGGGGTTAAAAACGCTGTTAAAGCAAAACTCTACCCAGCCCGGGTCTTGCCCGCAAAGCCAGGCCGGCTCTTGGGTAAACAGGTGGCGGTCGGTTTTGTTTAAGGGGGCCTTTGCAAATTCGTAGTAGCAGTAAATGGGGTCGTTTACATACATTCTAAAAATCGGCGTTGTAAGCTGATTTTGCGGTAGCGTTGCCGGTGTTTGCATATTATTTTTGCTGGGGTAATAGCCGCCATAGTAGGGGCCGCCCCAAAGGGTGTAGCCGTCCATGCCCCACTGCTCGCGGCAAACAATAAAGGCGTCAATTTCGTAGTGCTGCTCAAAATAGGCCATGGCCTGCGTATCTAACAGCCAGGCGCCAACCGTGCGCGGGTAGTGCCCAAAAATGCTGTAAAAACGCTGCATGGCGGCGTCAATCAGCTTTTGCTTTTGGGTTAGGGAATAAGACATAATAAACCCGGGGTTTACATAAAAATCCCAATTGCGGTTGCGCTCGCTGCGCCAGGGAATACCGGCGTCGCGGCAAAGCTCGCCGGTTATTTCAAACCAAAGGCCGGTTTCGCAGCCGGAAAATTGGCTTTGCTTTACAGCGCTGCAAAAATCCGGCCGAACTAACGCGTCGTACTCTAAAAGGTTGGTAACGGGCAAATTTAAGCTTTTATAAAGCACCATTTGCTTTTTTAAGGTTTCAATATTTTCGGGCGCGTACTGCCCTTCGTAATTGTAGCTGCGCATAAAGCACACGGTATTTATAAATTTATTGCACAAAAAAACCACCCCAATTATTCTAACGGTACTGTTCGGTACTATTATAATAATTCAGGTGGCCGCTGTCAATTAAATAAACAACAACTTTTTTGGTTAATACAGTAAAAAATTGGCTTTTTTAAAATGGGCGTTACTTTGCAACCATAAGCAGCATTTTAAATTGCTCCTGCCCAAATACGGCGTGCGGGTGCCCGGCCGGCATAACCAAAGCCTCGCCGGCGTTCAGTAAATGCTCTACGCCGTCTACGATAAATTTTCCGGTGCCCTCTAAGCAAAGCACCAAGGCGTCGCCCCCGGCGGTGTGGGTGCTAATTTCCTCGTTTTTATCAAACGCAAAAAGGGTAACGCTAATGTTTTGGTTTTGGGCCAGCGTTTTACTAACAATTTGGCCAGGTTGGTACAAAACTTCGTCCTTTAAAATAATCGCCTGCGCAATTGGAATGTTTTTCATACAAAACACACCTTTCGCCAATAGTATTGCCTAAATTTTTAAAAATACGGTTTATATTTTAATTTTTTAAAGCGCTTTGCAGACTTAAATTTTTAAAACGCCGCGCGGATTACAGCACCTTTGAAAGAAAGGTTTTTAAACGTTCGTTTTTAGGGCTGGAGAAAAATTGCTCCGGCGAGCCTTCCTCTTTAATAACGCCCTCATCAATAAACACAACGCGGGAGGCAACCTCGCGCGCAAAGCCCATTTCGTGGGTTACTACAACCATGGTCATGCCGCTTTTCGCCAGCTCTTTCATAACATCCAGCACCTCGCCAACCATCTCCGGGTCTAAGGCGGAGGTGGGTTCGTCAAACAGCATAACATCGGGGTTCATAGCCAGCGCCCGCACAATGGCAATACGCTGCTTTTGCCCGCCGGAAAGCTGGTTGGGGTAATCGTTGGCGCGGTCCTCCAGCCCAACCTTTTTTAAAAGCTCCAGCGCCGCTTGCCGCGCCTGCTCTTTGGGCTTTTTTAAAAGTTTTATGGGGGCGGCGGTCATATTTTGCAGCACTGTCATGTGGGGGAAGAGGTTAAAGTGCTGAAACACCATACCCATTTTCATACGGTGGGCGTTAATGTTTACCGATTTGTTGGTAATATCTACCCCCTCAAAATAAATGCTGCCGCCGGTAGGCTGCTCTAACAAATTAAGGCAGCGCAAAAAGGTTGATTTGCCCGAACCAGAGGGCCCAATAACAACCACTACTTCACCCTTTTTAATTTCGGTGTTAATGCCCTGCAGCACCCGGTTTTCACCAAACGCTTTTTGCAAATTTTCTACTTTAATTAAAACCTGGTCATTAGTGGTCACTGCGGCGCAGCCTCCTTTCCAGCAAGCCTAACAGCTTGGTCATAATAATAACAATTACCAGGTAAATAACGGCTAAGCTAATGTAGGGTACAAAGGCCTGGTAGGTTTTGTTTACAATGTTTTGCGCCTGCTTGGTAACATCTCTAAGCGCTATTACCGAAACTAACGAGGTATCCTTCAGCAGGGTAATCATCTCGTTGCCTAAAGCGGGCAAAATGTTTTTAATGGCCTGCGGAATAATAATTTTCCACATGGTTTGCACATAGTTAAAGCCTAAGGAGCGCCCCGCCTCCATTTGGCCTTTGGGGATAGACATAATGCCGGAGCGGGCAATTTCGGCAACATAGGCGCCGGAGTTAATGCCTAAGGTAATAATACCGCAAAGAATGGTGCCGCTATCGGTTTTAGGAACCATAATAACAAAGCCCATAATTAACAGCTGAACCATCATAGGGGTGCCGCGAATAACAGTTAGGTAGATGTTGCACAGGCCATTAAAAAAGCCCAGCAGCCGGCCGCGCTTGTTAGGCTCAATAGTGTCGTGCGCGGTACGCACAATGCCAACAATTAAGCCAATTACAACGCCAATGGCCAGGGCGCCTAAAGTTACAATAAAGGTAATTTTAAGGCCGTCTGCAAAAAAGGTCCAACGGTTGTTGTAAATAAAGGTTTGGTAAAGCTGAAATAAAACATTTTGCAGCCACTCGGGCAGGGAGCTGATCCACTGCGGAGCGCTTTCCAGCCAGCCGGAAAAGGTTAGTAAGGCGTCCAAAACGCACCCTCTTTTCTTTATAATATAGCAAGATAAGGGGCGGCGCAAGGCTGCCCCTTATGGATTAAAAGCAAATGCTTAAATTACTCTTTAATGTATTTGCCAACAATTTCATCAATTTTGCCGGCGGCCTTTAACTCGGAAAGCGCCTTGTTAATGTTGTTTAACAGCTCGGTGTTATCTTTAGAAACGGCAATGGCGTAGTTTTCATCGGCATAGGCGGTGTCTAAAATCTTTAAACCAGAGGCAGAGGCTACATAAGCTTTAGCGGGCTGTTGGTCAATAACAACGCAATCAATTTGGCCGTTTTGCAAAGCGGCAACGGCAAGCGGGCCGTTTGCAAACTGCTTAACATTTTCCTGGCCATAGTCCCCGGTGCAGTAGCTGTCGCCGGTGGTGCCGGTTTGAACGCCAATCTTTTTGCCCTTTAAGTCGTCTACCGTTTTAATGGCAGAGCCCTCTTTTACAATAACAACCTGAACACCTTTGGCGTAAGTGTCGGTAAAATTAACCGATTCTTTCCGCTCGTCGGTAACGGTCATACCGGCCATGGCAAAGTCAATAGAGCCACCCTTAACGGCAGGAATTAGAGAGTCAAAGTCCATATCTTTAATTACAAGCTCCATGTTCAGCTTTTCGGCAATGGCGGCGGCAATGTCGGCGTCTAAACCAACAATTTTGCCGGAATCGTCTACCGATTCAAAAGGCGGGAAGGTTGCGTTGGTGCCCATGGTGATCTTTTTCTTGGCGGCAGAGCTGTTGTTCGACTCGGCGCTGCTGTTTTTGCCGCAGCCGGCAAAAACGGTAACAACCAAAGCGGCTGTTAAAAGAAGTGCTAATAGTTTTTTCATGTTGTTTTCCTCCAATAATTTATGGGGCCGTGCGAAACGGTTTGAACAGGCCGGTCAGCTTGGGCTGAACCGTTTGGTTTCATCTGTTTCATCTGTTTAAAGCGGCTCGTTTGTGCTCCCTTAATCAACTGCATACATTTTAGCATACTGTGCATAAAAATGCAAGTGTTTTTTCAAAAGAATAAATTTTTCAGCACATTATACATTAAATTTGCAAAAATATGCAATTAAATTAGTTTAAATCAACACTGTTATTAGAGAAAAATAAATTCTTTATGCAAATATTCATATTTTTATGCATTTCCGCTTGCAGCAGCGGGTCACTTTGCAGTGTGTTGGTTGCCGCGTTGCAGGCGTTTTGAATCAATTCGGCGTCGGTTATAAGGTCGGCCAATTTTAAATTGGGCAGGCCGTGTTGATTTTTGCCTAAGAAGTTGCCCGGGCCGCGCAGTTTTAAATCCTCCTCGGCAATTTCAAAGCCGTTGTTGCTTTTGCAAAGAATTTGCATACGCGTACGAGCCTTTTCGCCGCCCCCGCAAATAAAAATGCAGGTAGATTTTGCGGCGCCGCGGCCAACCCGACCCCGCAGCTGGTGCAGCTGGGAAAGGCCAAAGCGCTCGGCGTTTTCTATTATCATTATTGCGGCGTTTGGCACATTAACCCCAACCTCAATTACTGTTGTTGCAACCAGCAGCTGTATTTTTCCGGCGGCAAAGTCGGCCATAACGGCCTGTTTTTCGGCCGGCTTTAATTGGGCGTGCAGCAGCCCTAAGCGGTAGCCGGCAAGGGCACCGCTGCTAAGCTGCTCGTAATAGGTTTTAGCCGCCATAAGGCCGGGGGTCTCGCTTTCCTCGTCCTCCTCAATAGCGGGGCAAACAATGTAGCCCTGCAGGCCGGCGTTTAGGTGCTTTTTAATGTAATTCAGCGCGCGGGGTCGCAGCTCGGGCGGTACACAGTAGCTTTCAATTGGCTGGCGGCCGCCGGGCAGCTGGGTAATGCGGCTAATGCTTAAATCGCCGTAAACGGTTAGGCCCAGCGTGCGGGGAATAGGGGTTGCCGACATAACCAGCGTGTGGGGAAAGTTGGCTTTTTTGCTAAGGGCAGTTCGCTGTTCTACCCCAAAGCGGTGCTGTTCATCGGTAATAATTAGCCCAATGTTAGGCAGCTGCACCTTTTCGGTTAGCACGGCGTGGGTGGCAACGGTAATTTGCGGGGTACCCTTGGCCAGCTTTGCCAAAACGGCCCGTTTTTCGGCCGCAGGCATTGCCGAAACCAGCAGCTGCACCGTTACCCCAACCTTGCCAAACAGCGCGTTTAGGCTTTCGGCGTGCTGGCGGGCTAAAAGCTCGGTAGGGGCTAACAAAACGCAGCCGCAGCCGCTTTGCACGGTGTGGTAGCAAAGCACAGCGGCAACGGCCGTTTTGCCGCAGCCAACATCCCCTTGAATTAAACGGTTCATTGGCGTTGTTTGCTGCATATCTTTTAAACAATCGTTTACCGCGGCTTGTTGCCCCGGCGTTAGGGCAAAGGGCAGCAGGCTTTGCCACGCGGCCTTTGGCAGGGGTTGAATGGGGGTTGCGGTGGCAGCCCGGTTTCGGTTTTTTAACAGGCACATACCGGCGTGCAGCAAAAAAATCTCCTCAAAACAAAGGCGGGTGCGGGCCTGCTCCAGCTCGTTAAAATCTTTAGGAAAATGAATAGCCCGCAGCGCCTGCCACTGCGGCAGCAGGTGGTACTGTTGCCGCACCTGCTCCGGCAATGGGTCGTTTTCCGGCTCTAACAATGCAACGGCGTTTTGCATAATATTTTCTATCATGCGGCTGGTAAGGCCTTTGGTAGCGTGGTAAATGGGGCGAATTTTGCAGTAATCCTCCGGCCGAATTTCGGGGGAGTCCAGCTCGCGAATAACCCCGTTCCACTTTAATTTGCCGTAAAACAGGTAGGTGCCGCCAACTGTTAGCTGCTCGGCCAAGTATTTGTTATTAAACAAAACAACCTTTACGGTGCCGGTGCGGTCGTAAATAGTAAAGCTGTAGGTTTCAATGCCGCGCTTAAAGGTGCGGCTTTTTTCAATAGCGCTTTCAATTTTAGCGCGCAGGCAAACCGGCTGCCCGGTTGGGGCGTTACAAATTTTTAAAGGGGCCGACCAATCCTGGTAATCGCGCGGGTAAAACTGCAACAGGTCAGACAGGGAGAAAAGGCCCAGCTTTTTTTGAAAAAGCTGAGCCTTTTTTTCGCCTATTCCTTTAACAAATTTTAAAGGCTTTTGTTGCAGCAAGAGATCACGCCCTAATTATTCGGCAGAAATAATAAAGTAATATACCGGCTGGCCGCCTTCAATCAGGTTAATTTCTACCCGGTCGCCCAGCTGCTCGGTTAAGGTGTTTACCACCCGCTCGGCAACGGTGCTTTCAACATCGGCACCGTACAGCACGGTTAAAAATTGCACATTTTTTTTGCAAAGCTGCTTGCAAAGCCGAACGGCCGAACGCTCTAAGTCGTTGTCGGTAAACACAATTTTGCCATTTTCCATTGCCATAATGTCGTTCTTTTTAATTTTAAAACCGTCAAAATCAGAATCGCGCGCGGCAAAGGTAAGCTGGCCGGTGGTAACCTTTTCAAAGGCGTTTTGCATTTGAATGGTGTTTTCCTCCACCGAAAGGTCGGGATCAAAATTAATCATGGCCGAAATGCCCATTGGAATGGTGCGGGTAGGCAGAACCACCACCGGGCGGGAGCTGAGCGGTACGGTTTGCTCGGCCGCCATAATAATGTTTTTGTTGTTTGGCAGCACATAAACCACCTTAGCCGGCGTTTGCTCAATGGCTTTTAAAATGTCGTCGGTGCTGGGGTTCATGGTTTGGCCGCCGCTTACTAAGGTAGTTACCCCTAACTCGCGAAACAGGTTTTCAATGCCCTCGCCAACGCAAACCGAAACAAAGCCGTAATCCTGCGTAATTTCGGCCGGAACAATGGTTTCGGTGTTGGTGCTGTTGTTAATGGGCCGGCTCTTGGCCTGCTCAGCGTCATGCTTGGCGCGCTCGTGCTGGTCGCGCATATTTTCTATTTTAAGGTGAACCAGCTGGCCAAAGGTCAAGGCCTTTTCAATGGCGTTGCCGGGGTGGTCGGTGTGTACATGAACCTTAATAATTTCGTCATCGTCTACTACCACAACGCAGTCGCCAATAGATTCTAAAAATGCGCGCAGCTCGGTCGGGTCATTTTCGGTTTTATCCTCTTTACGGTTTACAATAAATTCGGTGCAGTAGGTAAAGGTAATTTCACCGTCAAAAATGCCGGCAGCGTTTTGGCCGTCGCCCTGGCCGTTGTCAA
>URRK01000041.1 GCA_900550315.1 uncultured Oscillospiraceae bacterium
GGAAAAAACAAACTAAAATTTTTAAAGCCCCTTTTGCGGCGGCCGGCAAGCACCAAGGCGCACCGCTAAAAGGCAATTTAAACTGCTGCCCGAAAAATTGGCCAAAAAATTTAAATTACCGTTCCTCCCTAAAATAGGAAAGACCTAAATGGGCCGGCGGCTGATTTTCGCGCTTTTTGCGAATACTAACGGCAACCAGCACCAAAATTGTTACCACATAAGGCAGCATTTGAATAAGCGGCAGCACCTGCATTGGCACATTAATGTAGTTAAACAAAATAAACAGCGCGCCAAACAGGTAAGAGCCCAAAATAGCCATAGTAGGCTTCCAGGTTGCAAAAATTACAATGGCAATGGCCAGCCAGCCACGGTCGCCAAACCCGTTGTTCGACCAAATGCCGTTACTGTAATCCATAATGTAAAACAGGCCGCCCAACCCGGCTATCATACCGCCAATGCAGGTGGCAAAATACTTGTAGCGGGTAATGTTAATGCCGGCGGCATCGGCCGTGGCGGGGTTTTCACCCACGGCACGCAGCTGCAGCCCGGCCCGCGTCTTTTTTAAAAACAGGCTAACGGCCACGGCAATAATCACGGCTAAGTAAACCAAAAAGCCGTAGGAAAACAGCAGCTGGCCTACCGGGCCTAAATCCTCAGCAAAGGGGAGAGTTGTTTTAAAGGCCTTTGCAATTTTAACCAACGAAAGGTACGGAACATCGCTTTTAACAATTTTAATCAGCGAGCCGCCAAAAAAGTTACCCAGCCCAACGCCAAAGGTGGTTAACGCCAAACCGGTTACATTTTGGTTGGCTTTAAGGGTAACGGTTAAAAAGCAGTAAATGAGCGAGGCCAAAAGCGAACCGGCCAGGCAGCACAGCAGCGGAATAAGCACCGCGAAAAACGGCACCACCTTAGCGCCAGAGTTTTGGTAAAAAAAGCCGCCCACAACGCCCGAAATGGCACCAACGTACATAATACCGGGAATACCCAAATTCAGGTTGCCGGATTTTTCGGTTAAAATTTCGCCGGTGGAACCGAACAGCAAGGGGGTGCCCTGCAAAATAGCGCGTTGAATAAAACCAATTAAAACTTCCATTTTATTCGCCCTCCTTGGCCAATGCGGCTTTTTTGCGGTGGTTGAAATGCACCTCGTAATGAATAAAAAATTCGCACCCAATAATAAAGAACAAAATAATGCCGGTTAAAATATCGGCAAAGTCGCCGTTTAGCCCAAAGCGGGAGGCCACCTCATCGGCACCGCGCTCTAAAAACACCAGCAGCAGGGTGGTTAAGATCATAAAAAACGGGTTAAATTTTGCCAGCCACGAAACCATAATGGCCGTAAAGCCGCGGCCGCCTACTAAGTTAGAATCAATAGAGTGGGAGGAGCCGCCAACCAGCAGCAGGCCGGCCAGGCCGCAAACCGCGCCCGAAACCGCCATGGTGCGAATAATAACCTTTTTAACATTAATGCCTATGTAGCGGGCGGTGTTTTCGCTTTCACCCACAACCGAAATTTCGTACCCGTGCTTGCTATATTTTAAGTAGATGTACATGGCAACGGTTAACACCGCTACAATTAAAATGTTTAGCAGGTACGGCACACCAAACAGGTTAGGGAACCAGCCGTGCTTTAACAAATCCGGCCCTACTACGTTGGAGCCGGTTTTGTCGGCAACCTTTAAAAAGTATTCTACCAGCTGAATAGCAACATAGTTCATCATTAAGGTAAACAGCGTTTCGTTGGTGCCCCAATGCGCCTTAAAAAAGGCGGGAATAACGCCCCAAATTAAGCCCGCTGCCACGGCCGAAACGGTCATAATTAAAATAAGCACCGGGTTTGGCACCTTACCGCCCAACACCAGCATGCAAACCGCGGTAGAAAGGCAGCCAATTAGCACCTGGCCCTCGGCCCCCGTGTTCCAAAACCGCATTCTAAAAGCGGGGGTAACAGCTAAGGAGATGCACAGCAAAATAGCAATATCGTGCAGGGTTACTAAGGTTCGGCCGGTGCCGAACGCGCCGTGAAAAATGGTGGTAAAAATTGAAATGGGGTTATCGCCCGTTAATACCTTTGTTACAACGCCGCAAACAACCATTGCTAAAAGTATGGCAACGGCCCGCACTAAAACAGATTTGCTCAGCGGCATTGCGTCCCGCTTTACTACATAAAAAAGCGGCTCTTTATTATGCTTTGCTTTCGTCACGGTTGTTACCCCCTTTTGTTTTGGTCATAAGTAAGCCAATTTCCTCTTTCGTGGTGTTCCGGCCATCTACCTCGCCGGTAATGCGCCCGCTGCCCAGCACCAAAATGCGGTCGCACAGCGCCATTAAAACGTCTAAGTCCTCCCCAACAAAAATAACCGCAACGCCGTTTTCCTTTTGCTCGTTTAACAGGTTGTAAATAAGGTAGGAGGAGTTAATATCTAACCCACGCACCGGGTAAGCCGCCATAAGCACCGTAGGGGCCGAGGCAATTTCGCGCCCTACCAGCACCTTTTGCACGTTACCGCCCGAAAGCCGGCGTACGGGGGTAGAAACGCCCGGCGTTACTACGCCTAAGTCCTCAATAATTTTGTCGGCCAGCTCGCGCGGGGGCTGCCGGTCAACAAAAAGGGACTTCCCCTTGCGGTAGCTGCGCAGCATCATGTTATCTATCCATATTGCCAACCAGGCCCATGCCCAGGCGGTCCTCCGGAACAAAGGAGAGCCGAACCCCCAGCTCGCGAATTTGCATTGGCGTTTTGTTGCGCAAATCCTCGGTAACGCCGGTGGCGGGGTCTTGGTACAAAATCTCCCCGCCCGAAAGCGGCTGCAAGCCGGCAATGGCCTCCAGCAGTTCGCGCTGGCCGCTGCCGGCAATACCGGCAATACCTAAAATTTCGCCGCTGCGGGCCGTAAAGCTAACATCGTCCAACAGGCGCACACCGTCGCGGTTCAGGCAATCAACCCCGCGCACAATTAGGCGATCCTGCGGGTCGTGCGGGGTGGTGCGAGCAATGTTTAAATCAACCTTTTTGCCCACCATCATTTCGGTCAGCTCGGCCTCGGTGGTTTCGGCCGTGTTTACTGTGCCAATGTATTCGCCCTTGCGCAAAACGGCAACCTTATCAGAAAGCGAAAGCACCTCGTGCAGCTTGTGGGTAATAATAATAATGGTCTTACCGTCCTGCCGCATACGGCGCAGCACGGCAAAAAGCTTTTGGGTCTCCTGCGGGGTTAAAACGGCGGTTGGCTCGTCTAAAATTAAAATATCGGCACCGCGGTACAAAACCTTAACAATTTCTACCGTTTGTTTTTCCGAAACCGACATGGTGTAAACCTTTTTCTTAGGGTCTACCGAAAAGCCATATTTTTCCGAAATTTGGGCCACACGCTTGGTGGCCTCCTTTAGCCGGTAAGGCTTACCGTCGTTAATGCCTAAAACAATATTTTCGGTTGCGGTAAAAACATCTACCAGCTTAAAGTGCTGGTGAATCATGCCGATCCCATACGAAAAGGCGTCCTTCGGGGAGTTGATGTTGGCCGGCTCACCGTTTACCAAAATTTCGCCCTCATCCGGGTGGTAAATGCCGGCAATCATGTTCATTAGGGTTGTTTTACCGCTGCCGTTTTCGCCCAAAACAGCTAATATTTCCCCACCGTTTACAGAAAAGCTAACATCTTTATTCGCAATTACCTTTTCCCCAAACCGTTTGGTGACATTGCGTAATTCCAGTGCTTTCACAAAGATCCTCCTATATAAATAGCAGTAACCACACAAGGGGAGCCTGCAGCTCCCCTTGTGTGGTTGAGCATTTTAAAAGCTTAGTCGCCGTAGTTGGTGTTCAGGTTTTCTACGCCGTCAATAATAATGTCAAAATACGGGGCAGAGCGGAACTGCTTGGCGTTAGACTCATCAAAGTAACCGTCGTGAATAACGTTGGTCTCGCCCTTAAAGTCGCCGTCTACATCGGCCTTGTACTCGGTTAAAGCTTTGCCGTCTTTGGTCCATTTAGAGGTATCAAACACGTGCAGAGTGCCGGCCTCAAAGGCTTTTATGGCTTCGTCAATTTTTTCTTTGGTGCCTTTGGCAACAACGTTTTGGTTCAGCCCGCTTAATACTACCGAGTTGGTGGCAATATCGCCGCACCAGTCGGCGTCAATAGCTGCGCCCTTGGCAACGCACTCAATAATGTACTGGAAGTACGGAGCCCAGTTAATAGCCGAGGATACCATGAAAGAATTTTCACCGGCCGAGAAGGTGCTGCCGTTGTAGGAAACGTTCGGAACGCCGGCCAGCTCGCAAGCGGTAGGAGCGCCTAAAGAGTCGGCGTGTTGGCTGATCAGTACGCATTTATCGTTGTTGATTAAAGCGGTGGCAGCCTCCTGCTCCTTGGCTTGATCGTACCAGGAGCCGGTGTAACGAACCTTCATAGTAGCAGAGGAGCAAACCGAGCGGGCTCCCAGGAAGAAGGAGGTCATGCCCGAAACAACCTCGGCATAGGTAAAGGCGCCTACATAACCAATAACGGCCTTGTCGGCGGTAATTTTGCCGGATTCGATCATTTCGTTTAATTTCATACCGGCGGCAATACCGGCCAGGTAACGACCTTCATAAATAGAGGCAAACGCGTTGTGGAAGTTTTTAATGCCGGCAAGCTTTGCAGAAGTACCGGTAGCGTGGCAGAACTGCACATTCGGGAACTCCTGAGCGGCTTTTTTCAAAAAGGATTCATGACCGAAAGAATCGGCAAAAATAACTTTGCAGCCCTTGTTTTTAGCCAGGTCAACGGCGGTGTCGTAGCACTTGTTGTCCTCCCCAATGTTGGGAACAATTACAACCTGTTCATCTTTTAAGCCAAGGCCTTTTTGTACCGACTTTAAAGCTTGAATAAAGTTGTTGTCGTAGGTGGAGTTTTCGTCATGCAGGCAGATCATACCAATTTTAAAATCGTCCGGAATGGTAACATCCGATTTGATTTCCTTGCGCGGTAACAGGTCTGCGGTTTCGCCGGTTTGAGCAGCGTCGCTGGAAGTGTTTTCTTTGCCGCAAGCGGTAAAGCTGCACAGGCACAAAACCAGTGCTAAAGCAAGCGCGATGAGTTTTTTCATGTTGAGTTGCCTCCTAAAAAATATATTTTATGTAAGGTCGCCTTACAATAAAACCAAAAGGAGCCGCCTGCCGAAAAATAAAAAACGGCAGCACGCCAAAACCGTCTGCCGATATATACACAGCCAAAACACCAACAAGCCCCAAGGCCAACCAAAAGAAAAAAAGCGGGGAAAAGGCTGCGCAGCTAATAGTCATGCATTGGCGGGGTGCATGGTAGAAACTTTTGGCCCGGCAAGCGGTAACGGCTTGTACATCCAAAATTATATCAGCGACTGTATGAATTTTACATCTGCATTATAACAAATGGTTCTGCCCCTGTCAACAGGTTTTTTAATTTTTTAACCACTTTCCGCATTATGAACAAATTATTAAAATTTTTTGAAGGCCGATTTGGTTGCTTTTTTGCTTGTCGAATACAAGCCTTTTTCGTCGGTGTGAAAAAAATGTTTTTTGAATGGCGGCGCCCCATTCGGCAATACTTTTGTTGAAAGGGGAAATGCTTTTATGGCCGTGCCGTACGGTAAGGTTGAAATTTGCGGGGTAGACACCGCCACCCTGCCCGTTTTAAAGGAAAAGGATAAGGAGCGCCTGCTTTTGCAGGTAAAAAAGGGCGACCAGGCCGCCCGAAACGAATTGATTCAAGGAAATTTGCGTCTGGTGCTTAGCGTAATTAAACGGTTTAACGGCCGGGGCGAAAACCCCGACGATTTGTTTCAAATTGGGTGCATTGGCTTAATGAAAGCCATTGACCATTTTGATATTACCCAGCAGGTGCGCTTTTCTACCTACGCCGTGCCAATGATTATTGGCGAAATTCGGCGCTACCTGCGCGACAACAACGCCATTCGGGTAAGCCGATCGATTAAGGATATGGCCTACCGCGCCATGCAAACCAAGGAAAAGCTAACCGCCAAGCTCAACCGGGAGCCAACGGTTTCGGAAATTGCCGAGGACTTAAAGGTGCCGCGCGGCGAGGTTGTTTTGGCGCTGGAAAGCATTGTAGAGCCGCTTTCGCTTTACGAGCCGGTTTTTTCGGACGGCGGCGATGCCATTTATGTACTGGACCAGGTGGGCGACAAGAATGACGACCGCTGCTGGCTGGATGAAATTAGCTTTAAGGAAACGGTAAAAAGCCTTTCCCCGCGGGAAAAGCAAATTATGACCCTGCGTTTTTTAGACGGCAAAACCCAAATGGAGGTTTCTAAGGAGATTGGCATTTCGCAGGCGCAGGTAAGCCGGCTGGAAAAAGGCGTGATTGAAAAAATTAAAAAGGATTCTTAGATTCTTAAAAAAGCTAAAAGCCGGCCAAAAATTTGCGCCGTTTTAGCGCGTTATTTTTGGTCGGCGGGTTCGGCTGCGTGCGCCATGCTTCAACACTTAGCGCCGCCCCAAAGCCGCCGGCGGGTTTGCCGCAGCCGGCAGAAGCGCGGCCAACAAGGCTTTGGCAACAAATTTAGCCAAACAAAGGCGGCGCCAAGAAAAATTTTGACCAGCAAAAGCACCGCCGGCCCTTTTACGGCGCCGGCTTTATAAAAAACGCAGCCCACGGCGCAATGCCGTAGGCTGCGTTTGCTTTGTTAAACCTAAATAACGCTTAAAACCAAGCTTATTTTAAGTTGGCCTTTAAGGTTTCAAGCTGCTGCTTCAGCTCTTTCGGTAGCTTGTCGCCAAACTTTTTGTAGTGCTCGGTAATTTCGTCGGCCTCTTTCAGCCAAGTCTCGCGGTCAACCTTTAAAATGCTCTCCAGCGTGTCGCGGTCAAGGTCTAAATCGGTCATGTCTAAATCGTCGGCGTAGGGAACATAGCCAATTGCGGTTTCTTTGGCGTCTACCTTGCCCTCGCAGCGGTCAATGATCCAGTTCAGCACGCGCATATTGTCGCCAAAGCCGGGCCAAATAAAGTTGCCCTCGTCATCGGTGCGGAACCAGTTTACATTAAAGATCTTCGGCGCTTTATCGCCCAGCTTTTTGCCCATATCCAACCAGTGCTGGAAGTAGTCGCTCATGTTGTAGCCGCAGAACGGCAGCATGGCCATGGGGTCGCGGCGAACAACGCCTACGGCGCCGGCAGCGGCAGCGGTGGTTTCAGAGGCCATGGTAGAGCCTACGAATACGCCGTTTTCCCAGCTTTTAGATTGGTAAACCAGCGGGGCGCACTTTGCGCGGCGGCCGCCGAAAATAATGGCCGAGATCGGCACGCCCTCACCCTTATCAAACTCCTCGGAAATGCAGGGGCAGTTTTCAGCCGGTGCGGTAAAGCGGGAGTTGGGGTGTGCGGCGCAGGTGGTTTTATCGTGCTTGTCAAACTTAGCGGGATCCCACTTGTTGCCTTTCCAATCAATGCAATCGGTCGGCAGCTCTTTGGTCAGGCCCTCCCACCAAACGGTATTGTCTTTTAAATTCAGCGCTACATTGGTAAAAATGGTATTTTTCTTGGTAGATTGCAGGGCGTTGAAGTTCGAGTGCTCGTTGGTGCCGGGAGCCACGCCGAAGAAGCCGTTCTCCGGGTTAATGGCGTACAGGCGGCCGTCCTCTTTAATCTTCATCCAGGCAATATCATCGCCAACCGTCCAGATCTTGTAGCCCTTATCGCGCAGGTATTTAGGCGGAATTAACATAGCCAGGTTGGTTTTACCGCAAGCCGACGGGAAGGCGGCTGCAATATATTTTACTTCACCCTTCGGGTTCTGCAGGCCTAAAATTAACATGTGCTCGGCCATCCAGCCCTCTTTCCACCCTTGGTAAGAGGCAATACGCAGCGCAAAGCACTTTTTGCCCAGCAAAACATTGCCGCCGTAGGCGGAGTTTACCGAAATAATGGTGTTATCCTCCGGGAACTGGCAAATGTAACGCTTTTCGGCGTCAATATCGCAGCTGGCGTGCAGACCGCGTACCCAGTCGTTGCTGTCGCCCAAAACATCCAGCACCTTTTGGCCAACACGGGTCATAATAGCCATGTTTAGTACAACATAAATAGAATCGGTAATTTCAATACCAACCTTGGCCAGCGGGGAGCCGATTGGGCCCATGGAGAACGGAATAACATACATGGTGCGGCCCTTGTAGCTGCCGCGGGCAATATCGTAAAGCATTTTGTAAGCCTTTTGCGGCTCCATCCAGTTGTTGGTGGGGCCGGCGTTTTCCTCGGTGCGGGCGCAAATAAAGGTGCGGCCCTCCACACGGGCAACGTCGTTTACCTTGGTGCGGTGCAGGTAGCAGCCGGGCAAAAGGTCCTCGTTTAGTTTTATCATCTCGCCGGTTTCAACGCTAATTTTGCGTAAAGCGTCTAATTGGGCTTCATCGCCGGTAATCCACTCTACCCTATCGGGGGTAACCAGCGCTTTCATTTCCTCAACCCAGGCAAGAACCGTTTTGTTATTCGTCATAATTTATCGCTCCATTCTGATTGTTAGAAATTTAACATTCTAACTCTTAAATCAATTTTTGCCTAAGATATATTATACAGTGCTAAAGGCAAATTATCAAGCCGTTTTTACACAAATTTCGTTAAAAAAGTGTGAATACGGCGTAAAAAGCTTTGCCCCGGGCAACGCCGCGGCTTGTTTCAGGCGTTTGGGCCCTAAAAGCTGCCGGCGTGCGCCCCGTAAGTCCAGGCAGCCTGGGCGCCCGGCGCGACTCAGGCGGGTGGTGACCTTATACAGCCCGTACTGCCGTTATTGCTCCGTTGGCCGGTAGAACCCGTAAAGCCGGTACGGCCGATGTGACCAGTAAAACTCGTGCGGCCAATACGGCCGGCGCTGAGAACGCCAAAACGGAACTCGGCCGCCGGGGTCGGTAAGCCTTAATTGCCAACTGCAAAAAGCCGTACAGCCGGTATGGTCCTGTAATCTTACTGCCCATACGCCATACGGCCTGTATTACTTAGATGCCGGTGCAGCCTTTGCTTTGTATATTAACGGTGCGCCCTATATAAACAGTACGCCCGCATAACTTAGCAGCCCTTACACCCCGTGCGGCTTTGTACGGCTCAAACACTCCGATATGAAGGGTGCAGCCCTATATGGCCGCGCACTTCATAGAACCCCTACACTCTGTGCGACCCGTGCAGTCTGCAGGATCCGCACGCCCCTGTACAGCCGGCGCTAAAAATTGCGCACTACCCGCCGCACCGCGCCAATTACACTAATTTTTTTGGTTTCCTCCCCTGTAAAAACCTGTTTTGGGTAATAAGGGTTTTCGCAAATTAGCACAATGCGGTTTTCGTGTTGGCTGTGAACCACCTTGTTTATGCAAACGCGCCCGGTCTCAATGTAGCAAACGGCGGCGTAATCGCCGGGGGTAACCGGCGCCCCCACGCAAATTAAAACCAGGTCGCCCTCGCTAATCAGCGGCGCCATTTCCTGCCCGTGCATGACCATAAAAAAGCAGCGGTCTTTGCTGCTCAGCGCACTGCCCGGCACCCACTCGTACGCAATGGGCGCCCCGGTGTCAAAAAGATCGCCGGCTTTCCCAACCCTTTCAAAAACCGGAATTTGCACAAAACCGCCCTGGGCCGCTTTGGGAACTTCGTCAATCAGCTCGCTTTTGGCAACATGGAAGTAATCTGAAATTTTTTGCAACGCCCCCATGCGCGGCGCGCGCGTGCCCAACTCCCACATTGAAACGGCCTTGTCGGTCACGCCCGCCACCACGGCCAACTGCTGCTGCGTCATGCCCGCGTTTTCGCGAATTCTTTTAATATTTTGCCCTATGGACATATTGAAATTTCCCCCTTTCAGGTTTTCAACAATTAAATTATACCCGATATGTTGAATAAAATCAACACGAATTTCAAAAAAATTCACATTATGGCTTGACATTCCACTTTTTGTAGTATATACTGGTTACTGTTGTGGAATTACTTCACAATATTATTTGCGAAATTTTTCCATTCAAAAGAGGTGATCACTGTTGAAAACTTTAAAGGAAATTCGGAGAAGCCGCCGAATGTCACGCCGCAAAGTTGCGCATATACTGCGCATTCCTACCCTTTGCTACACGGTATACGAAAAGCTGCCGCAACGCATACCCTACCCTGTTGCCGCAAAAATTTCGGCCGTATTCGGGGTTTGTTTAGACGATATTGATTTTGGCTGATATACACTTAAAGTAGAATTTTAAAGGAGAAAAGAATATGAAAGCAACAAATATGAACCACCTTTGCAAAATTATTGCCGAGCAGCAGGCCTACATCACCGAACTAAACGACGCCTTGTACGCTGCCAAAATTGCCTTAAACCGCCTTTCAGCCAGCAAGAGCTGCCGGTTTAAAGAAAACGGAGGCCGTTAAAATGTACCGCTGCCAAAATTGTAGCTTAAAATTTTTAACCCCCTGCGTTATTTTAGAGAGCCACGGCTTTACCACCCCGCCGTACCAACGGCTAAGCGCCTGCCCGCGCTGCAAAGACGCCGACATTTATTTTGTAAAGGAGTAAGCTTTATGCCACACGAGGATTATTTAATGATTTGCCCGTATTTTCACAAAACGCTGGGCAACACCCTGTTTTGCACCGCGGTGCCCGCCGCCAATAAAGAAAATTGCGCCGCCTACTATAAGCAGTGCTTTACCAGCCGCGTAGAACGCAACCGCTGGCTGCAGCAGTATTGCGGCGCCTTTAATTACTGCGACTGTCGCTACGCGGTTTTAAACAAATATTTGTTAGAAAAACGCATTTTGCCCTACTTGCCCTAAGCTTTGTTTGCGTAAAATTAACCTTTTAAAGCAAAACGCTGTAAAGCCAACCCGCGTTTTATTCTATAACGCATTTTACAAAAAAA
>URRK01000042.1 GCA_900550315.1 uncultured Oscillospiraceae bacterium
TGTTATTTCTATTTTATACCATCTCGGAGGTTTACACAATATCTTAAGAAGTCTCCCTCTCAATACTATTCTTCTAAAAAACCGATTTCGGTCATTATACTGGATAATTTTTTCATCTGTTCTTCATTACCCGAACATTTTTCAAGTGCTGCAAGAGCCTTATCCTTTAAAGGCTTCTTATTGGTTAAATCATCGTACATTTTACTGTAAAGTTCCAAAAGCTTTTGTAAACTTTCTTCTCGGTGATGAAAAACTTCGGTTAGTGCCGCAATTTTTTTGATAGCGACTTCCTCATGAACTGTGGTGTTTTCCTCTCCAGTACGGTCACTGTCTCCAACGCAGCCTATGTTATTGATTGTGTTTTTTAAATCCAATAACTGACTCTGCACTTTTTCTATCTGCTTTAAAACATAATCAATCGAAAAATTTTCTGTATTCTTATTATCTAGCATATCGTTATCCTCCGATTTCATATTCGGCGGGCGCAACAAGCATATTTTGTTTTCTTCTATATAATGCGCCCTGCCGTTCTTAACAAGAACTTTCGCCCTTTTAGGGTAGGTCGCTTTGTATTCATTCCCTTTTTCATCTACCACAATAATGTTTTTTTCTATGGGTATCATCCCCTGCGTAAATAATGTAAAGCTGTTTTTTGTTATGGGTGCCGTCCCCGTTTACAGACAAATTATAACATATTCTTTTGATTATAGCAATAATCAAATACCGATATTTAAAATATGATAAAAGATATTGTTAATCGGATAAAGTGCAGTCTGCCGTTTTAAAGCCTTAATGGCGGATTTAAAGAAGGCTTACGCCGCCGTAGACGAAGAAACGGCGCTTTACGAATTAGAGCAGTTTGCAGCCAAATGGGACTCGAAATATCCTAAGGTTATTCTTCAAATTATGTGTGAAGCCCAAAATACGGTATAAAAGGCAAAAAAACTCATGGCATACAAGCAGATTTTCGCCTTTTACGCCAGTCAACATTTTGCTTTTTTATACCGTATTTGGTTTTGAAGTCTATTTATTAGGAATTTCGTTATATTTTTTTCTATATTCGGTTGGGCTCATAGTGGTTCTTTGCTTAAATGCTCTGCTAAAATAATACGGATTACAAAAGCCAACGGCCGAGGAAATACTTTGCACACTTAGGGTGGTTTCAAGCAGCAGCTGTATGGCTCTATCAATTTGGCAGCGCAAAACCAATTGTTGCGGCGTTATGCCGAAATTTTGCTTAAACTTTCTAATAAAATACAGCTCGCTTAGCCCGCATTGGTCAGCGTAAACCTTTATGTGGTTATTTTGCGCGTAGGTTTGGCAAATAAAATCGTAAATAAAGTCCATATAATGTGGTTTGTAAAGTGCGTGGCAATTTGTTTGCTTGTGATGATAAATCGCTTTAGAAATATCGGTAAACAAAATTTGTAGCAGCGCAGCGCAAACATCATCGAAAAACTCATCTTTAATTTCAACCAATAATCGCTGTACGGTTGCCTCAAAACGCGGAAGTTCTTTTGGCAAATGAATAAGCTGCCGATTAATACGGTACTTTGTTAAGTATTCCTCTACCTTTCCGCCGGAAAAATGAATCCAAAAAGTATTTGTTTTCAGGTTGGCTGGATAAATGTGATCTTGTAAATTACCGGGTTTTAACAAAACAATGTTGTTTTTTTCAACCCTTTCTCTTTTTCCGTTTAATAAAAAGTCGCCGTAGCCTTCTTTAATATAAATCATTAAGTAGTCGGAACGCGGCTGTGGGCGCTTAAAATGGAAAACCGTGTCGATTAAAATGCAATCTTCCCCGCAGGCGTTTACCCAAAGCGGGCGGTCGGCAACCCGTAAATCAGTTTCCGCAACACTGCCGTTTAAACATTTTTGCCTTAAAACCAGCATTTTAATTTCACCCCTAGTCTTTATGTTAAGTTGTTTGTTTTGTGCAAGTAAAAAAATCAACTTTTTAACACGAAACTTTATTTCATGATAACATGACGTTAATTATTTGTCAAGTTTACATAAAAATAACTTAAATTTACAACAATTTCAATAATTTGTGGAAACAAACGGCAGAAAGCTTATTTTGTGTATGTGCTATTATCTTTGTGCATTTACATTGTGACTTTTTAAGAGTAAAATACAAGTAAAATACACTTGAGATTAGGTAGATGAGGTGTTTTATGAATTTTTTACATATTAAAAACAGTGTACCAAAACAAACAGATTTTTGGGGGAACGGCGCTATTTACCACTGCTTTGCGGAGGAACCTGATGAGGATGGACGGCAGTATTCGGCAGATTTGGCCGAATTAGAAGCCGACAGGGCGGCAGCCCTTGGCCTAAAGGTTGTACGCAGCTTTTACAGCTGGTACGCTTACGAGCCGGAAACCGGCAACTGGAATTGGGAAAATGACCGTATGCAGGGGTTATATAAATGGCTGAAACGAATGAAGGACCGAGGCATTTCAGTTTTGCTGAATGTTGGTTGGTGCACTTATCATGATGTTTTTGCAACCTCGTGGAACGGGAAAAGCCCGTTTGCTGTGGCCGGTAACTGGCCAAAAAGCTGCGAGAATTACGGAGATTGGGTTAGCGAGAATGTGCACCAGCTTATTGAGCTAAGGGGATTTGATAACATTAAGGCGTTTGTGCTTTTTACCGAGCCACAACGCCTTAGCGGTTGCGAACAGGAGCAAATTTACCGTTATTGGTTAGATTGCGTAAAAGCCGCTCATAACGCCCTTGTAAGGGACGGCCGCCGAAACAAAATTATGCTTATGGGCCCGAACGAGGGCGGTACCCCGGTTTCAGATATGGTTGGTTGGGCAAGCAAAAATGGTGTTGAAAAATATATTGATATTTTTTCCAGCCACGAATACCAGCATTTTCAAAACATTCCGCAAAAATATGTTCAGTCCGGCCTTACGGCGGCGTGCGGCTATGTTGCCGGTTCGCGTATTTTTCAAGATTTACAGCTGCCGGTTGGATCCTACTGTGCCAAGATGACCCTGTTGCAGGAAAAAACGCAGGATATTTCGAGTGGAAAAATTTATTTTGGCCTGTTTGCTAAGGAATACAATAACATTATTACCAACGAAGGGCATCCGGCCCCGGCGGCCGTGCCGGGGAGCGTTTGCACACTTGATCAAAGGGAGCTTACCGCTTGCTACAAAACGGTTGACTTTTGCTTTACCGTGCCACAACAAACAAACGGCAAATTTGGCGTTTTTTTTGATGTTAAAAACCCGGGTGTGTTGATGGTTGAAAGCCTGCATTTAATAAACCTAAAAACCGGGCAGGAGCAATTGGAAAACCCTTGCTTTGGGGCGGATGATTTAGACCCGTACCGCGGTTGGGAAAACGTTTGGTGTTCCGGTACAACCGATTCTTATTACGATTTTTACCGCTGGGCGCGAAACGGCTTGCGTTATGTGCCAAAGGGGAAAAAATATTGCTTTGATGAATACAATGTGATTTTTAGTTGCGATAATTCCAGAAAAGAGCATGGAGCTGAGATTATAACTGCCGCTGTTGCTTTAATGAACGCCGGGGTAAATTGTTCGTTACTTTGGACGGCTTTTGACCAGCAGTGGCCGAATAACCACACCTATAACGCTGATGCTTTTGTAAATGGCGATCACCGCTGCGGGTTAATGCCGCTTTTAACAAGAACAAAGGTGCCGCACCTTGCTTACTACGCCTTTGGGCTGTTAAGCAGGTTTACCGGCGGTCTTGGCAGCACCGTGTTTGAGGGGTTTGGCAAAAACAACCTGCATACCGTTATGAATGTGCAAAATAACGGCACGGCAACAGTGGTAGTGGTAAATTGTAAAGAAACGGCCGAGGAATTTGAAATCAGCTTTGAAAAAGAATTGCAGCAATCCTTTTACCGCTATTCATTTGACCCTAAGTTGGTGCAGCCAACGCAAGAGGCGGAATTATTAGCACCGGATGATAAAATGATTTTTGTGCAAAAGGTGTTACAGGATAAAATAGCGCCATACGCCGTAACGGTTTACACCACGGCTGAAAAACAGTAAAAACAGAAAGGGGGAAAATTAATGAAACGAATTTATAAGCTTTTTTCTTTATTGTTAGCTTTGACCATTTGCTTTTCGCTTTTGGGTTGTTCTGCAAAAAACAAAACAGCTAAAAAGAAAACAAAAAAGAATAACAGCAGCAGTCATTCTGATTTTTCAAGCGAGGTAGAAAGCTCTGATTTTTCAAGCGAAATAATTGACGAGGAACCGGTTGAGGAGGACTGGGACGATTCGGAGGACCCGGAAGAACCGATTGATGATGAAACGGTAGAAAATGATGTTACGGTTCAAAACAGCGCGGCTCCGGTTATAAAAAATTTTATGGGCTTGAACGCCATTTACCATTGCTACACCTATTTGCCGGATAAATTTAACCGCAACTATTCCGAAAAGGAAGCCGATTTAGAGTTTAAAAGAATTGCACAAATGGGTATGCAGACCGTGCGGACTTACTATAGTCCAAGCTACTCTTATAATAAGCAAACCAACCGCTTTCAATGGGATTCAACCGAAATGAAGGCTGTTTACAAGTGGATGCACAAAATGCAGCAGTGCAATTTAGATATTTCTTTAAACGCCGCATGGACCTATCACCAAATTTACGAAAAAAACCATTGGGCGCCCTTAACCGGTTTGTATGTGGAGAGCGATGACAATAAAACTGCTGAGAATTACGGGAACTGGATGGTAGATTCGTTAAAAGCTATGAAGGCAAACGGCTGTAACAATGTAAAATACCTGATCATGTTTACCGAACCCAACAAATTTACCGACTGGCAAGCCAGCACCGACAAAAGCATTACAGAGGTGAGTGATCCGGCATTTGAAGGGTGGCTGCTTTTTACCAAAACCTTAGATTCCGCCTTAAAAAAAGCAGGATTACGCAGCCAATACAAAATGGTAGGTCCAAACGATTACGGCTCTTTGCAAACAAAGGAGGGCACTCAAATTCCGCCAATGTTTTACCAGGCTGTAACCCGCGCAAACGATTATATAGATATATTCTCGGGGCACTATTATTTATTTATTAACAATGTAACGGACGATACGGTTGCAGATGTGGCAGATATGTATTGGAAAGACCGAATCAATTTGGTAAAAGCAAAAACCGGTAAGCCGTTTTGGATTGATGAGTTTAACCTTAATGTGGCGAATAAGGCGGCGGAAACCCTCGGCAGCTACAAAGAGCTTCCATTGCAGCTGGGAGTTGCTTTAGCATACGGTATGAACCATGGAATACAAAATCTAATGCTGTGGACGGTGGCCGATCAGCAATGGCCGGATAATACTACGTATGATAATGCTGGCTTTGTGAACGGCGTGCAGCGGCACGGCGTACTGCCCAGCTTGTTTGAAAGCTCGTTGCCGCGTGTTTCTTACTACGGAACCGCGTTGCTTACCAAATATTTTGGTAACGGAAGCGTCTTTGAAACGGTTAGCGATTATCATGCCTCCTGCGAACAAAACAAAAACGGGAATTACAGTATTTTGGTTGTAAACAGCGAGGTAAGCTCTATGAGAGTAAATTTAAACTTTGAAAAAAGCACCGGCAAAAAGGTTTATTACCGGCACTGCTATAATGAAGCTAAACAGGTTACTACCTTTGACGCTAAGCTGATTGGAATTGACAAGGCAATTCAAGCAAACGGCAGCGGCTTTACCGATGTAATACCGCCGCGCAGTGTGGTGATTTATACCACCGAAAAATATTAAGGGGAGGAATATTTTAATGAAAAAAATTCATTTTAAAGGCTATAAGGCTGTCCTTTCTCTATTACTTTCCGGTTGTTTAGTAGCCGGAACCGTTTTTGGATTTTGGCCAAGAACAAGTAACGCTCAGGCCGCTGGTGCTAAAATTGAAACCAGCGTTTCCTATTTATTTGAAACAGAAAATTGGCACTTTAACGCCTTAAATACAAACGCTTTGGGTAGTAGCGGCACTGCAGTTGAGGGCTGGTTTACTGCCAAAAACGGCTACGGCGTTACCTTAAAAAGCGGCGTGCCCGAAAAAGCGGAGCAAACCGCCCTGTGCTTTAAGGGCCAAAGTCATTTAGCTTCGGCAAAGTTAAAGCTGCAGCAGCAAACCAATTATACATTATCCTTTTCTTATTATGCCGATGGGGCGCTTTCCGGCAAAAATATTTTTGAAAAGGTCGGCCTGTTTACTACCAATGTAGAAAACGCCGGGGTAGCGTGGCAGGGTAATGGATTTATTGAATATGTAGACACCAATTCAGCGGCCTCCTATATCTCTGAAAATGCTGTTTTTTCCGAAAGAAAAGGCTCAGGTAAAACTTTAAAGGGCGCTGCCGAAAAAAGCTGGCACACCCTGTTCTTTACCTTTAACAGCAAAAGCTTTGAAAATATTTATTTGGTGTTGGGCTTTGGCTATGCCAACCTACCGGTATATATTACCGATTTTTCTGTGGCGCAGCAGGAAACCAACGGCGAAACCCTTTTAAAACCCGGCGCTTGGGGTTTTAATCACATTAACACCAATCTGCTTGGCGCTTCGGGCACTGCGGTTGAGGGTTGGTTTACGGCTGAAAACGGCTATGGTGTTACCGCCGTGCAGGAGGCACCGAACAAAACCGGTCAAGCCGCACTCCGTTTTTTGGGACAAAGCCATTTAACCTACACAAAATTAAGTTTGCAGCCCAATACCCAGTACACCTTAAGCTTTAATTATTATGCTGATGGCGCGGTGTCGAACGGCAGTGTTTTTCAAAAGGCCGGCATATTTGCGGCAGACGCTGAAAACGCGGGTGTTTCTTGGGGCAAAAACGGATATCTGGTTTATTTAGATACCAATTCTGCGGCCTCTTACACCTCTGAAAACGCAGTTTTTGAAACGCGCACGCCCAGCGGAAAAACCTTAAAGAATGCTGCCGAAAAAGCCTGGCAAAGCTTAAGCCTTACCTTTAATACCGCCGAATTTAACGCACTTTATTTTGTGTTGGCCTTTAATTTTGAAAAAACCTCGGTGTATGTTACCGACATTAATTTGGTGCAGGGCGGCGAAAATACCGATGGCGATTTAAACAATCCGGTAAATTGGCTGTTTAATGGAATTAATACTTCCGCAATTGGCTCAAGTGGTACCGCGGTTGATTCTTGGTTTAAGTTGGAAGACGGCTACGGCGTTACTAGGGTTAGTAACGCTCCTGAAAAGGCTGGTCAAGAGGCAATGTACCTAAAAGGTCGCGGTCAATTGGCTTCGGTAAAGCTGCCAACGCTGCAAAAAAACACCGAATATACGCTTTCGTTTAACTATTATGTTAATGGCACAGCGCAAAAAAGTCTTTTTCAAAAAGCAGGCGTTTTTACAACAGATGTTGAAAATTCTAAGCTTTCGTGGGAGCCGAACGGTTATTTAAATTATTTAGACAGCAATAAAAACGCTTCCTTCACATCAGAAAGCGCGCAGTTTAGCCAAAAAACTTTAACCGGAAAAACCTTTGATTCCCCCAAAACCGGCTCGTGGCAAACGCTAAGCCTTAATTTTAACAGCGGCAATTTTAAAGATTTGTATTTTGTTTTAGGCTTTACCTACGAGGACCTGGGCTTGTGGCTTACAGACCTTGCAGTTACCGTACGAGAAGTAGAGAAGTGGGATTCTTCCCCGCGCGCCAGCAAGACCATTGATTTTGAAAAGGATTGTTATATTGATTCTGAAAATCGCATTACGCAGGAAACAACCGGCGGCGTAAACAACAGCGGCTGCCTGCATGTGGCTAAAAGGGATGATAATGAATCGGGTGTAACCTTTTTAAACTGGAAAAGCATTGCGCGTGATAAGAATGATATTGTGTTCCGCACGGCGGTAAAACCCAATACGGCCTATTATGTTTCGGTAAAATTAAAGTTTATGAACGCGCAAGATACCGGAAAAATGTACCTGTACTACGACTACTACACCAACCTTTTAGACCTCATTTCTTTCGACAGCGTTTCGATAGGTGAGTGGACTACCTATAAGCGTATGTTTGTAACCGGGACAGGGCAAAATGAAATTGCTTTTACCTTTAACGCCACCAAGAAGCACCCGGAATTCTATGTAGATGATGTTGTTATTACCGAGTATGCAGCCCCAACCTGGAACAGCACTCCGGTAAAGCAAAAGGTTGTTGATTTTGAGCAGGATTGCTTTATTCGCTCGGAAAATCGTATTACGCAATTAGAAAACGGCGGTGTGAACAACAGCGGCTGCCTGTACATTCCAAAACGCCTTTCTACCGAAGGCTCTGTAACCGTGTTGAACTGGCAAAGCATTGACCATAACAAGGATGATACCGTATTCCGTACGGCGGTAAAGCCCAATACGGCTTACAATGTTTCGGTAAAGCTTAAGGTTACCCAAAACATGAAAACCGATTCTAAGCTGGTACTGTTTTACGATTATTACAGCAAATTCCAAAAACACAGCCAGATTAACTACGAAACCATAAAAACGGGCGAGTGGTTGACCTACCAATGCACCTTTGTAACGGCGGACGACCAAACGGTGACTGCTTTTTGCCTGAACGCCGGTAAACCGCACCCCGAAATGTATTTAGACGATTTGGTAATTACCGAAGTTGAAAAATCTCACCCCGCCGCGCAGGATAAAACGGTAATTGATTTTGAAAAGGAAAATATCTTTTTTGAACAGGGTACCCGCATGGGCGTGGAGGAAACTACCGGGTATAACGGTCAAACCACAAAAGCGCTTCATGTATACGAGGGGGATTACAGTAACGCCAGCACCACCTTTTTAAACTGGAATACGGTTGTAGATAATTCTGACGATATGTTTTGCGTGCCGGTAAAGCCTAATACCAATTACCATTTTTCCGCCTGGATAAAGGTTGATGACCCCAAAAATGTTATTTTAGCCAGTAGTGTGCTGCGGCTTTACGCTGTTTACAATTCGGCCGACGACGCATTGTCCAGCCAGTTGCCAATTGTGTATAAATCGGCTAAGGGCAGCGGTTGGGTAAAGTACGAGTGGGATTTTTTAACCGGCGGCGACCAAAATTTTGCCCAATTTGCCTTTAATGCTAATACAATTCATCCAAGCTTTTGGGTAGACGACGTTTCTTTTACCGAGATCCCGCCGGGTTTTGTAGCAACTACCGAAAAAAGCTACTGCGAGAATTTTTACAATTTAGTTTCGGCCAACTTTAAAACTTCCGGAACGGTTGCAAGCAAAACGGTAGTTAAAATACCGGTGCAGCCCAATTTGCGCTACACCTTTGGGGTAACCCTTTCGGGCAGCGGAAATTTGGCTTTGGCCTTTGATGAAAACGGCACACAGCCCATTCGAAAAATTGCGGCCAACGGCCAACGCACCGGTTTTGAGTTTATTACCGGTTCTGCACACTGCGCGGTTTATTTAATTTTTAATTCAAGCGGAAAGTTAAATTACACAGACGCGTATCTTTTTAGATCTAAAGCGATTAGTTTAAATTACGATATGGGGCAACCCGAAAACCCCAACCGAACCAAAACTCCGGAATATTTTATGGAGGTTTCTAACGGTTTAGAGGCGGCCGAGTTTGAAAATTCGTCCTCCCCCGGAACCGGCGAGGTTCTTCCCGTAATTTTGTGGCTTATTCCGGCAGCTTTAATTGCATTGGCGCTTTCCGCAAAAGCTACTTGGCGGTTTTTGCGGCGCAAATAAATAATGGAGGTTATTTTATGAAAAAGTTTGTCAGCATCTTACTGGCGCTTACCTTAGTACTTTCAAGTGTTAGCAGCGTTTTTAGCTTTAGCGCTGCTGCCGAAAGTACAGGGCAAACTGTTATGGATGACAGTTATTTTTTGTACGAGGATAATTGGCTTATTAATGGCCAAAGCTCTGCTAAATTCGGCAGCGAAGGGCAACAGCTGGACAGCGGCCATCTAATGTTTACCAATGCCGATTATGGTATTCATGCGGTAGACGCCCTGCCGGACGGCAGCGGAAGGGGCCTGTTTATGAACACGGCCTACTACCTTTGCGGTATTCCGCTTAGCTTGCAAAAAAACACAAATTACGATTTGCAGTTTTCCTACTATGTGCCTCAGGGCACAACGCTGAATTCCAAGGCCAGTGTTTTAAGCCTTGCGGGCATTTTCGCGCAGGATGCACAGGATTCGGCTTTTGCCTGGGGCAATAAAAGCACCTTGGCCATGTTTGCAGATGTTGGAAAATATACCAACCGCACTTCAGATTACTCTTTAAAATACGATTATAACATTAAATCAACCGATATTTCCTGCGGCCAGTGGTATACGGTTACGCTGCCGTTTTATTCGGGGGAAAACGCCAAGCTTTACTTTGGAATTAAAACGCAGCAAAACGGCAAAATTTATTTTAAAAACTTTAAAGTAACCCAAAACTATTTTGAGGATCTTTCAAACTGGAAAATTTATAAAAATGACGGTACCGGCGATGAATCGGCTACGGCGCTTCAAATGAATTATGCTGCAGCTTCTCAAACCGGTGGAATCAGCCTAAAATCTTACAGTGCGGCCAATTTAAATAAAATTAAGCTGCAAGGTATTCAAAAAAACACCGACTACAAAGTTTCTTTTAAATACTATACTACTTTGTTAAAAACAGGTACCTTCAGCAGTCAAACCGCCTATTATGCCATTAGCAAGCTGGGTGTTTTTGCGCCAGCGGCAGCAACTGCGAACAAGTTTGATTTTAGCGCCAACGGTGCGTTGTTCTATGCCGATACAAACCCCTACGCCGGGCGGCGCAGCACCGACGCAACAACTGCTATTTCCG
>URRK01000043.1 GCA_900550315.1 uncultured Oscillospiraceae bacterium
GAAATGGTTAAATGCAGGCCGTCGGGGTCAACGCCGTGCCAGTATTTTGCCGTAATGTAATGCCCCAGCGGGTACTTGTAATTGTGCTCGGCAATTTTGGGGTAGCCGGTTGTGCCCGAGGTAAAAAACATTAGCATGGGGTCGCTGCCGCAGGGGGTGTCTTCGGTGCGGTAATAATGGGCACTGTAAAGGTTAAATTCGTCGTCAAAGCTGTGCCAGCCCTCGCGCCTTCCGCCAACCAAAACCTTGGTTTTAAGGGTGGGGCTCTCCTTTTGGGCAAGCTCTACCTGGTGGGCTACATCGCCGTCAGCCGTACACAAAACGGCACTTATGCCGGCTGCGTTAAAGCGGTAGGTTAAATCGTGCTCCTGCAGCAGGTTGGTTGCGGGAATGGCCACCGCACCCAGCTTGTGCAGCCCAACAATAGCAAACCAAAACTGGTAATGCCGCTTTAAAATTAACATAACCCGGTCGCCCTTTTGAATACCAAGCGCTTTAAAGTAGTTGGCGCACTGGGCCGAGGCGCGTTTCATATCCTTAAAAGTAAAGCGGCGCTCGGTGCCAAATTTATCAATATGCAGCATGGCAAGCTTATTTGGCTTTTGCTTTGCAATTTCGTCTACAATATCAAACGCAAAATTAAACTTTTCCTCCCCCTTAAAGCGAATGGCGGTTGGCACGCCGTTTTCGTTCTCGGTGGTTTCAATAAACCGGTTGCAAACAAAGGGTTGGCTTTTGGCGGTGGGGGCCAGCGTTTCACGCACGGTGGTTGCGGCAACATCCTCCCCCGGCAGCACCACCGCAACAAATTTACATTCGCTGCCGTCGACCGCTATCATTCCGTGGGGGGTGGAGGAGTTGTAGTAAATACTATCGCCCTCGCTTAAATATTCAACATGCTGCCCAACCTGAACCTTTAACCGCCCGCTTAAAACATAGTCAAATTCCTGCCCGGAGTGCGTAGTTAGGTGAATAGGCTTTTCCTGCAGTGCGGGGTCGTACTCGTAACATACGGCGTACGGCTCGGCAATTTTTTTGCGAAACAGCGGGGCTAAGCTGTTAATTGAAATGCCGTTTTCCTTAGCGGTTTGCTGCCCCTGCCCCTTACGGGTAACCGTGTAGGAGGAAAGGTGGGCGCTTTGCCCCTCTAACAGGTCGGTAATACCAATGCCAAAAACGGCGGCGCATTTGTGAATAAACGAAAAGGGAAAGTCGGCCTGCCCGTTTTCGTAAGCCTTGTACTGCTCGGGGCTAACTTCGGTTTGTTTTGCCATTTGCTCTACCGAAATACCGTCAATTTCGCGCATTTCACGAATTCGGCCGCCCACCTCTAATAGTTTTTGCGTTTCAATTGCAGACATTTTTTAACCTCCTGTTCCGGCAAACAGTAAAAAATTTTAGCTTGCCAAAAAAATTAAAAACCCGCCCCAAAGCTATTGCTTTGAGACGGGTGAAAAACAATATACACTCGCGGTACCACTCAAATTGCGCCGCTGACAACAGCAAGCGCCACTTCAAGGTCTAACAACCTCTATGCTCTAACGCGGCAATCACGGGAACGCCTAAGCTAACTGAAAGCTTCAGCCCTCCGGCTCGGAAGTGATGGGCCAAAAAGGAATTACCATTACCGGTTTGCACCAAACACCGGCTCTCTAAAAATAATAAAACCCGACCGTCTTCGTCACAGCCTTTAATTTTTATTCAGTATAGCACGGTAAAAGGGGTTTGTCAAGCCCTTTTTACAATTTTTTTGCCCAACTGCTAAAAAGGCGGAGCAGCGCCTATTTTTGCCGCTTTTTAAGCTTTAGGTAATAAAACGCCAAAAGCGCGGCCACAGCCACAACCGGCACGCTAAACCAAAGCAGTTTTATTTTTTTAGCGCTGGTTTGCGCCAATTCGGTACTGCTGCTAAGCTCCTGCCCTGCCAACTCGCCCCCGGCGTTTGGGCTTTTAAATTGCCCGGTAACCAAGCTTTCTGCCGTGCTACTGCCCAATTGGGCGTTGCTTTGCGCCTTGGTGCCAGCGCTTTGGCCGGCCTTAGAATTTAATCCGCTTTTGCCGGCACTGCTGCCGGAAAAAGCAGGAGCCCCGCCGGTTGCGCTGCCCGTAGCCGAGCCGGCTTGTGCCGGCTTTTGCACCCCGGCCGGGTTTTTAACATCTAACAAATAAAAGCTCGATTGCCCGTTTTGCCAGCGCAAAACAGCCACCATGGTGTAAAAAACCTGCTCGGTAGCCATGCCGTTGTACTCCCCGTCCTTTTTGTGAGAAAACAGGCCGTTTTTAAGCTGATATTTTAAAATGCCACTGAGTAAATTATTGCCATTTTTTATAAAGCGGGAATCGGTAAACGCATTAATGTTTAAAGCCGTAAGGGCCAGCAGCACCTGCGCGGTGCTTTCGGCGTTCGGCACCGAATAGCTGGAATAATCGCCACCCTGCAACTGAGCCTTACTTAAATAAAGCAGGGCGTTGTTAACAGCGGCTTTAACGGCGGCGTTATTTTGGTAATGCGGCGCCAAAGCCTGCAGTACCATGGCGGTAGAATCAACATCGGGTGTTTTGCCAATAATGCACCAGGCGCCGCCGGGCAGCTGCAAGCTAAGCAGCTTTGCTACCACGGTTTGGGTTGTGTACTGCAAGCAAGTGTACCCGTTGTTTAACAGGTGCAAGCCAAAAACCCAGCTCATAAGCCCCTGCTTACCAACCGAGCCGTTTATTGCGGTGTAAATGTAGCTGTTGCAGCTGCCGGTAGCCGCCAAAACCAGCGCACATTTTAAGCGGGTTGCGGCAGCGCCAACCTTGTTTTTGGCAAGGTATGCCTCTAAATTGACGCGGTAAGCTGAAAAATTAAAACGCTGGTATTGCGCCAGAGCCAGCGCGTACCAGGTGTTTTCAAAAGCAAGTTATTCGCTTTTGGCTAAATGCTTTTCAATAAACTGCTGCGCGTTATTTACCCCTGCTTGGCTCATTTTACTGTTTAAAATGCCGTTAAAAACAGTCTGCGGGGTTTGGGGCTGCTCGGCCAGGGCAGGAACAATGCCCACGCCGGACAGCAAAAAAAACAACAATAAGCACAGGCAAAGCCGCAAAAGCTTAGTCCTCATTAAACTTATTTTTACACTTTAGCAGCACGGCCATTGCGCCAAGCGAAAGAGTGGCAGCAGCAAGGCAAACAACCGTTTCGCCGGCATAACCGGTTTTTGGCGATTTTTTAACCTCGGTTTTGGTCTGGTTTCCGGTATTTTCATCACCGTCCGTAGTTGGCATATTTTCGGTTTTAGAGGTGGTAACTACGCAAACCGGCGGCACTAAGGTAAGCTCTTTGCTGGTGGCGCTAATAACATAACTGCCCTGTTTGGTCAATTTAATTTTAACCTTGCCGTTGGCGTCGGTTTTGTAGGCAGATTTTTCACCGTTAATAGTAATTTCAGCGTCGGGCAGCACTTCCTCGGTAATTGTCGGAATATCGGTTGAATAGTCAGAACGAATGCATTTCAGCTGCAGCTCAAATTCATTGGTTTTGTCTAAATCCAAATTGTACGTGTTGGCGTTAAAGTAGCTGTAAACGTCCGACCAGGTTTCTGTATCCTTGTAAATAAAAGCAGTAAGGCTGTCGCCGTCGGTTACAGGCTCGGCAGCATTCATAGGGGCTTTATTGTTTAAATAATAGCCAAAGCTGCCGCTGTCATCGCCCCACAGCTTGGTTACACTCAAGCCGTACTGTTCGTGAACGGTTGTTGCAAAGCCTGCGGCGGCACCGCCCTTATAATAAGCCTCATGCATGGCGTACAAGGCGTCGGCAAAGGTTAATTTGCCGTCCTTATCGGTGTCGGTAACATGAACGGATTTCTGTGCTAATTCCAGTTTACCGGCGTTAGAAAAATTAACGGTAACATCGGCAGAATTTTTTGGCTCGGCCGCAAAAGCACCAACGGTTGAGGCGCTGCAAAGCAAAACAACCGCAGCAACCAAACTAATAATTTTTTTCATAAAATTTCACCTTTCTTTAAGGAAACAGGCATAACGCAAACCCTGCCCCTAAGTTTTTAGCTTATTTTAAACGGTATTCCGCCCGCAAGGCGGCTCTACCCCGCTAAAGCGGTTACCGTAAAATAACAAAAGTACCCTTTTTAACCGCAGCTAAAAAGGGTACAATCTAACAAAATAACACAATCGGCTACCGAACAAAAACCGGAAAGTACCGCCGCATAGTGTAAATACGATTGTACTTTTCTTGCCCAAGTGTATTAAAATCTATAAAACACGGCAGTTCTCCTGACTTATGAAACCGCAATGCGGCAAAGCGCCTTCTCGGGCAGTACCGGTGTGCCTATTAGCCAGTAAGCGCCCAATGGCTTGTTACTTTAAAATTCAATTACAGTAATGGCAGTTGCTCCGGATTTGCACCGGTATTCCCTATTAATCTACTTTAACAGTACTGTTATTTCAAACCGTGTTTCGGGCCGGCAAGGATTGAACCCCGCCAGCCTGCAACCTATTTAATTTTTAATTAGTATAGCATACCGAAAGCGCAATTGCAAGCAAAAATTGCTATTTCAAAATTGAAATTGCATCGCTAATGGTTTTTTCGTGCGCTTCCATACCGTATTTATCGACCTCGGCGCGGTTTTTGGCACCGTGGGTTAAGCAGCCGGCGCCGCCAATACAGCCGCCAATACAGGCCATGCCCTCTATAAAATTCGAATCCAGCAAATTCTTGCTTTTTTTCAGCAAAGCAACGCGGCAGGCCTCAATACCATCGCAAGAGCAGGGCTTTAATTCAAAATCGGTTTCGCCGTGCTCCTTCATGCCCTCAGCAACGGCGTCGGCCAAACCGCCGCAGCGGGCAAAAATGCGCCCAAAGTACGAGGCGTTATCTAAAACATCCTCCGGCAGGGTGGTAATGTCAATATCCCGGCTGTCAAACAAAGCCTGCAGCTCCTCAAAGGTCATTGCCGCGTCTACATAGGGCTGCACCTCTTTACGCTGCACTTCAGACTTTTTGGCAGTACACGGGCCAATAAACACAACCTTGCAGGGCTCCTCATGCTCTTTTAGGTATTTAGAGATGGTTGCCATTGGCGAAAGATTGTGCGAAACAAACGGTAATAAATCCGGAAAAGATTTTTCAATGTAGCTTACAAAGGCCGGGCAGCAGGAGCTGGTTAAAAACCCTTTTTCAACCAATTCTTTTGATTCTGCGTCGGCAACCATATCGGCCCCAAGGGCGGCCTCTACCACCGTGTAAAAGCCCAGTTTTTTAAGGCCCGAAATTACCTGCCCCAACTTTGCGTAAGTAAACTGGCTGGAAATTGCAGGCGCCACCACGGCGTAAATTTTGTAGTTTTTATTATTCTCGCTGCCCTTAATTAAATTAATAACATCTAAAATGTAAGATTTATCGGTAATCGCGCCAAAGGGGCACTGGTACACGCACGCTCCGCAGGCAATACATTTATCGTTATCAATTGCCGCAGCTTTATTCTCTTTCATTTTAATGGCTTTAATTTTGCAGGCGTTTTCGCAGGGGCGTTTGCGGTCTACAATTGCGGTGTAAGGGCAAACCTTAGAGCAAGCGCCGCAGTTTTTGCACTTAGATTTATCAATGTGGGCAACATGCTGCATATCAAAGGTAATGGCGCCAAATTTGCAAACATCCTCGCACCGGTGAGCCAGGCAGCCGCGACAGGCGTTGGTAACCTCGTAACCGCCCATGGGGCATTCATCACAGGCAATTTCAATAACCTCAATGGTGTTGGGGTTGTTTCTGTCGCCCCCCATGGCAATTTTAACCCGCTCCTCTAAAATAGCGCGCTCCTTATACACACAGCAGCGCATGGTTGGGGTGTTGCCCGGCACAATAATTTTAGGAATATCCAATAAATTTTGTGTTAAAGTATCGTTCCAGGCTTGACGGGCCACCTCACGAAGAACTTTATATTTTAAATGTTGAACCTTTGTATCAAACTTACGCATAGCTTCCTCCAGCTTTGAAAACAACTACAAATTTTTGCAGCAGCCGCGCGGGTGCTGCCCGCCGCGGCAAAAGAACGAACTTACAGCTTTGGTATAACCGCGGTTTGTAAAAACTCCTCTACCGTTTCGGGCGAAACGGAGTGAAATTCATCATCTACCAGCACGCACACCCCTTGCTGACATTTGCCAAGGCAAAAGGTGCCGGCCAGCTCTATTTTATTTTCCAGCTTGTTTTTTGCAATATAATCCTCTAACTGCTGTACCACCTGCCGGGAGCCTTTAATGTGGCAGGAGGAACCAATACATACCGTAATTTTCATGCTATTTCCCCCGTTGATCGTTAATTTTTGTGTTTAAATAGGCCAATGACAGCGCCATATTCTCGTACTGCACCGGAATATTTTCCGGCACCTTTAGGGTGCAGGGTGCAAAGCACCAAATTGCCTGAATACTGTTTTGTACCAAGCGGTTGCAAACCTGCTGGGCGCTTTCGGCCGGCACGGCAATTACCCCAATGCGCACCGCGTTGGCGCTGCAAAAAGCGTCTAATTCGCTCATGCTGTAAATTGGCTTGCCGGTGTGGCTAAATTCGGTTTTTAAAACAGCCGTATCAAACGCGGCCAAAAGGTTTAAACCGTATTCATTAAAGCCGCCGTAATCCAACAGCGCGCGGCCCAGCTTACCGGCCCCAACAATTACAACACTGCTGTGGCTGTTAGTGCCCAAAAAATGCTCTAACGCAGTTATAAGGGCTTGCACATTGTAGCCGGTTTTGGGGCGGCCGGCGCCGCTAACGGCGCTTAGATCTTTACGAACCTGAACCTCGCCCAGCCCCAACGCCTTGGCCAACGCCGTTGCCGAAATATTTACCGTAGCGGCATTTAAACTTTTAAGGTGTTTTAAATAACTTGGAATTCGCCCAACCGTAGCGCGTGAAACTTCTGTTTGCTTCATTTTCATCCCCCCAAAAATAAGGGTTTAGCGGTGGTGTAAATGCAGGGTGCTAAAATAAAGTGCGGGCAAAGCGCAACTTTGGCATTACCGGCTTTGGCAAAAAAGCCTTGTCCGCCCCTTTAAATACAATTATTTGCCGGCAGCGGCAAGCTCGGCAGCTTTATCTAACTTTTTGTTGCGGAAGTACAGCCCAACATCAATAGAAATCGCAACAAAGTTAATAATGTAAAAAATAAAGCTTAAAAAGAAAATTACTGTAAATTCTTTGCCTGGGGTGGTCCATTCAATTACCTTTTTTACAATACCAAAAATGTAGCCAATTAGCAAAAACACCTCAAAAAACAGGCTTTTGCCTTTTGCCGTGCGGGAAATGTAAGATTTTCGAATAGAAATTGGCCACGAAAGACCAAAGCAAAGAATCATAAGCGCTTCTAAAATTTCTGTTGTCATAAAAACCGTCTTTCTTATTTTACTTTTTTCTGCGATAATCGGGCAATAGCTTGGGTGAAACAGCCGTGGTAACAATACCGGCGGCTTTGCGCTCCGCGTCAAAGGCCTCTAAATGCTGCAGGGTCAGCTTGCCAACGATAACCTCTTTAGATTTTTGAGCGGCGTTCTTCCCAGCATTGCGACCAAATACAATAATATCTAACAGCGAATTGCCCATTAAACGGTTACGGCCGTGAATACCGCCAACGGCCTCGCCGGCTACATAAAGGTTTTCAATATTCGGGGTCATGCCGGTAACGTTAATATCTAACCCACCGTTTTGGTAATGCAGGGTGGGATAAACCAAAATGGGCTCTTTGCGAATATCAATGCCGTAGCTGGCAAACATCCGCATCATTGCGGGAATACGCTTTTCAATGGTGCCCTCGCCGCCAATGGCCTCAATCATCGGGGTATCCAGCCAAACAGCCTGGCCGCTGCCGGTATCTACCCCCTCTTTATTCGTGGAGCATTCCCGAATAATAGAGGCAGCAGCAACATCGCGCGTTTCAAGCGGGTGCATAAACACCTTACCGTCGCGGTTTACCAGCTTAGCGCCTAAAGAGCGAACCTTTTCGGTAACCAGCGCGCCAAAAATTTGCTGCGGAAACGCCGCGCCGGTTGGGTGGTACTGCAAAGTGTCGGCATAAAGCAGCTTGGCACCGGCACGGTAGCCTAAAACCAAGCCGTCGGCCGTGGCACCGTAGTGGTTAGAGGTTGGAAAGCCCTGGTAGTGCATACGGCCGGCACCGCCGGTTGCAATAATAACCGTTTTGGCGCGGGCTACCATAAGCTCCTTGGTTTCCATGTTTAAAAGCACTGCGCCGGCAGCGTTACCGTTTTCGTCTAAAATCAGCTCAACGGCGGCGGTAAAATCCACCACCGGAATATTGCGGTTTAAAACCTCATCCCGCAGGGTGCGCATAATTTCTGCACCGGAATAGTCCTTAGCGGCGTGCATACGCTTGCGCGAGGTTCCGCCGCCGTGGGTGGTGATCATGGTGCCGTCGGGGGCTTTATCAAACTCCACACCCAAATCGTTTAGCCACTGAATGGCCTCGGGCGCATCGCAAACAAGTTTGGCTAACAGCTCGCGCTTTGCGGCGTAGTGCCCGCCGCCAAACGCGTCTACAAAATGGATCGCCGGGGAATCGTTCGGCTTATCGGCCGCCTGAATACCGCCCTCGGCCATCATGGTGTTGGCGTCGCCCATGCGCAGCTTGGTAACAACCAGCACCTTAGCGCCGGCGTTATCGGCCTCAATCGCGGCCGAAGCCCCTGCCCCGCCGCCGCCAATAATCAGTACATCAACATCGTACTTTACCTGGCTTAAATCAACCTCATTTGCGGTAATGCGGCTGTTGGCCTGCAGCATTTCGCACAGTTCGTGCGGAACCTGCTCGCCCTTATTGGGGCCGATTTTTAAGGTAGAAAACTCGCTTTTTTTATAATCCGGGTGGTAAGCTGCCAGTAAATCGTCCTTTTCCTGCGCGGTCATGCGCTTTGGCTCGTAAGCAATGTTTGCAGCGCGGGCAGCCTCAACCGCGGCTAAGGATTGCTGAAATTCTTTTGCGTACATGTAAATGCTCCCCCTTACTTTTCAATTTCACGGTTGTTGTAAAGCTCTTTTATTTCCTCAATTGGCTTACCCATTAAATTCTCAATAAGCTCGGTAAAGGTGCCGTCTTTAATTTCCTGCACACGCTCGGCCAAATGGGCGCTTTTGGGGGCAAGGTACTTGCCGTTTAAGCGGCGGGCCAGCATTGCCACCTGCGGGTGCGAAATTCCGGCAGGACAGCGGGAGGAACAAACACCACACATTACACAGTCGAAAGATTCTTCGGCACATTTTTCGAACTCACCACGCTGCGCGTAAGCAATGTACTGCATTACATTTAAGCCCTGTGTACAACTTTTGGTGCAGGCGTTGCAGCCAACACAGGCGTAAATTTCGGGGTAAAGCTGCATCATAATTTGCTCGGTGGGCTGAACCTTTTCAATGTTGTAAACCTGTTTAACCAGCGGAAAGAAAGGCAGCGTTGCAACATACATATTGTCTTCTACCTTGGTTTGGCAGGCCAGGCAGGTTTTTAGCTCGCGGTCGCCCTTAATGCGGTAAATGGTTGCGCAGGCGCCGCAAAAGCCGTTTCGGCAGCCGCAGCCGCGCACCAGCTGGTAGCCGGCGTATTCCATTGCGCGCATAATGGTTAAATCATCCGGTACGCTGTACTGTTTTCCAAACAGAAAAATATTTACCATTTTTTCCATAGTGTTTCCTCCAATCAATACTCGTCCGGCAGCTCATCCAGCTCGTCGCAGCGGAACACCGGGCCGTCTTTGCAAACATACTTTGCGCCAATGTTGCACCGGCCGCATTTGCCAATGCCGCACTTCATGCGCAGCTCCATAGTGGTGTAAACCTGCGTTTTGTTAAAGCCAAGCTCTTGCAAACCGGCAAGGGTAAATTTAATCATAATAGGCGGGCCGCACAAAACGGCAACCTTGTTGGTAGAAAAGCCAAGCTCTTTAACATAGTTAGGCACAAAACCAACATGGCCCTTCCATTCCGGCTGCTCACGGTCAATGGTAAGGTGCACCTTTACACCGGCATCCTTCGACCATTCTTCAATAATCTCGTTGTAATCTACTAAATCCTGCATACTGCGCGAGCCGTAAACAATATCAATTTCGCCGTACTCGCTGCGGTAGTGGCGGCAGTAATTAATTACCGAGCGCAGCGGCGCTAAGCCAATACCGCCGGCAATAAATAGCAGGTCTTTGCCCTTAAACGCGGTATCTACCGGAAAGGGGCGGCCATACGGCCCGCGAATGGTAATTTGCTGCCCCACCTCCATGGCGTGCAGCCACTCGGTAACGCAGCCGCATTTTTTAATAGAAAACTCCATAAACTCGGTATTGGTTGGCGAGGAGGTAATGGAAAACATAGCCTCCCCCACGCCGGGAATAGAAAGCATGGCGCACTGGCCGGGTTTGTGCTCAAAGGCCTTTTTGCCGTCCGGCGTTACCACGCGAAAGGTTTTAACATCCGGGGTATCAATGCGAATATCGGTAACCTCGCCAATAACCGGAATTAACGGTTCTTTATTTTCAGGCATTGCGATTCCCCCCTAATTTTTTCATAACCTTTGCAATGTTCATTTGAATGGGGCATTTTGCCAAACAGCGCCCGCACCCCACGCAGGAGAACATGCCGTTATTGTTGGTTGGAAAATAAACCAGCTTGTGCATAAAACGCTGGCGGAACCGCTCTAACTGCGTTAAGCGCGGCTGCCCGGCCGACATTTTAGTAAACTC
>URRK01000044.1 GCA_900550315.1 uncultured Oscillospiraceae bacterium
GTTAATACTGCCCTTTCTTTTCCGCGCGCCGGCAAGCGCGCCGCCGCTTGCAAACAGCAAAGCCGCAAAAAAACAGGCCTCGGCAGAAAAGCGGTTGCAAAATCTGTTAGGGGCTGTTATATATAACAGACAATGTGATAAGGTAGGCCTAAAACGGTAGGCGGTTAACAGTGGCGCGCACAGCTGAGCGCGCCTAAAAGAGCAAAATAACGGCTCTTTTGTTTGTCGTCTTTGTACGGCGTCAGCCTTACGGTATTAAATTTTTTCAAGCGCTTGCCAATTGCCTTTTGCCTGTCACCTTTCCAAAAATATCACCGATTTTATTTTAAAGTAAGAGCAGAAAATGTAAGGAGTAAAAGTAAAAATCCCGCCCACTAAAGTGGACGGGATTTTTGGTGCGAGTGACGGGACTTGAACCCGTACGCCAAAGACACACGCCCCTCAAACGTGCCTGTCTGCCGATTCCAGCACACTCGCATATTATACCGACAACAGAGTTATTATACCAAACCGCAGCCCGAAAGTCAACAGTTATTAATATACAAAATTCCGTTGTAATATTACAATTAGTATAATTCCGAAACCAGCCTTGCCCGGCGCAGCAACCAAATTGCCTGCTGTGCCGGGACTTTGTTTTTGTGAATTCGAATGTTCTGCGTTTAATATTCTGCGTTGCCAACCGTGCGTGGGTAGGGAATAACATCACGAATATTGGCTACGCCGGTTAAATACATAATGAGCCGCTCAAACCCCAGACCAAACCCGGCGTGCTTGGTAGTGCCGTACCGCCGCAGGTTTAAATACCAGCTGTAATTTTCCTGCTTTAGGCCGCACTCGGCCATGCGCTGCTGCAGCAGCTCGGCCCGTTCCTCACGCTGGCTGCCGCCAATAATCTCCCCAATGCCGGGCACTAAAAGATCCATGGCCGCAACGGTTTTGCCATCGTTATTCAGCCGCATATAAAAGGATTTAATTTCTTTGGGGTAATCGGTTACAAACACCGGGCCGCCAAAGGCCTGCTCGGTAAGCCAACGCTCGTGCTCGGTTTGCAGATCGCACCCCCAAAAAACAGGGTAATTAAACGAAGCCTTGCTGTTTTGCAGCAGCTGAATTGCTTTGGTGTAGGTTACACAGCGGTAGCTGCTTTGGGTAAGCTTTGTAAGGCGCTGCAGCAGCCCGGTATCGGTAAAGCGGTTTAAAAATTCCAGCTCCTCGGGGCACTGCTCCAACACCGAGCGAATCACAAATTGCAGCATATCCCACGCCAGCTGCATATTGTCATTTAAATCGGCAAAGGCTATTTCCGGCTCAATCATCCAAAATTCGGCCGCGTGCCGCGCGGTATTAGAATTTTCGGCTCGAAAGGTTGGGCCAAAGGTGTAAATTTTTCCAAAGGCCTGCGCAAAGGTTTCACCCTCCAGCTGGCCGGAAACGGTTAAATTGGTTTGCTTGCCAAAAAAGTCTTTGCGGTAGTCTACTCGCCCGTCTTCGTCCAGCGGCGGCTGCTGCGGGTTTAGGGTGGTTACACGAAACATTTCGCCGGCACCCTCGCAGTCGGACGCAGTAATTAACGGGGTGTGCACATAAAGAAAGCCGCGGCTGTTAAAAAAGGTGTGCAGCGCAAAAGCAGCCGTACTGCGAATACGAAAAACGGCCGAAAACAAATTGGTGCGCGGCCGCAGGTAAGCCTGCTCCCGCAAAAATTCTAACGAATGTCGCTTTTTTTGCAGCGGGTAATCGGGCGCGGAGGCACCCTCGACCGTAACGGCTGCGGCGTTTAGCTCAAACGGCTGCGGATTTTGCGGGGTTAGCAGCACCGTTGCGGTAACCGTTACCGCGGCGCCAACATTTAACCGGGCAATTTCAAAAAAATTTGTAAGCTTGCTTTGCTCAAAAACAACCTGCGCGCCGGAAAAACAGCTGCCGTCGTTTAAATTTAAAAAGCCAAAGCTTTTTGCGTTGCGCAGGCTGCGAACCCAGCCGGCCACCGTAACGGTTTGGCCGCCCAAGGCCGGCAGCTGCTGCTTTAGCTCGGCAATTGTTATTCTGTTCAATTAAATCACCTTTTTTAGTTTGCCCCGCGGCAAAAAGTTTTAACCCGGCGTTTTACGCCAATAAATTGCGGCATTTTAGGCAAACAGAAATAAACCTACAAGCGGTTTTGCCCGCCTTGGCGGGCGGTGCCAAGCCCTAAACGGTTTTGCCCGGTGGCGTTGGCTAAATTTTACTTTGCGGCGTTGCCGGCGGGCCCGGCGCCCTCGGCTTTTACTTTGCCGCGCGCCGTGCAAAGGCAAACAGCTATGTACGCCGTTACCAGCAGGGTGGTTACGGGGTGGTCTACCGGGCGGTGTGCAAAGCCCGTTACCCCAAAGGCCGAAATAAGGTAATGCGGCAGCACGGCCGTTAAGTTCATAATAAACGCAACGCTGCCGGTTATGCGCATAAACGCCGCGCGCTTTTTACTGCCAACGCCGCACAGGGTTTTGCCCTGATACATAAAAAACAAAAGGGTAAAAATAAGGCTGCAAATATCGTAAAAATTATCGGTAATATTGGACATAACGGTATAGCTGATAAAGGTGCACATGAGCCGCAGCACCCACAAAACGGTTGGCACCACCGTAAGGCCCAACGCAATGCGGTACCCAAACAGCAAACAAACCCCGGCGTAAAGAAAGCAAACGCCCGAAAGCAGCATTGCCGCAAGCCTTATAACGCACAAAACGCCCGGCACATTGTTAACCGCCACCCCGTTTAAAATGGGCTCTACCATTAAAGCACAGCCCAGCAAAAAGCAAACACAGGCCAAAACAAAGGTGCGTTTGGGTTTTGCGCCCTCGCCGTTGCTGCCGCGGCCAAACAGCGTAATAACGCCGCAAACTATGCACAGCAGCAAAATAATTACGGTAATTGCCGTGCTAAAAACCGACATATCGTCGGTGGTAAAGCCGGTGGCAGGCTCTATCATAAACGCTAACTGAATACAACGCAAAAACACCGCACTAACAGCGGCTAAGGCGGTAAAAATAACCGCTTGAATATTTTGCATAACAAGGCCTCCCACAATTTTATAAAAAGGTTTCTGACCGGGCAGGCGGGTTTAAAACCGCGCAGGCCGCACGGCGTTTAGCCCCCGCAGCCCAAAATACCAAAAATTAAAATTACTTTAACTCGCCTTTTGAGGCGGCTTTTAAATAAGCCTGAATAAAACCGTCTAAGTCGCCATCCATGACGGCGTTAATGTTACCGTTTTCAAACCCGGTGCGGTGGTCCTTTGCCAGGGTGTACGGCATAAATACATAAGAGCGGATCTGCGAGCCCCAGGCAATCTCCTTTTGTACGCCCTTAATATCCTCAATTTTATCTAAATGCTCGCGCTCTTTAATTTCTATGAGCTTTGACATTAACATTTTTAAGCAGACCTCGCGGTTTTGGTGCTGGCTGCGCTCGTTCTGGCAGGCAACCACAATGCCGGTCGGCAGGTGCGTCATTCGAACGGCCGAGGAGGTTTTATTAACATGCTGCCCGCCTGCGCCGCTGGAGCGGTAAACATCTACCTTTAAATCCTCGGGGCGAATATTAATTTCGGTATCGTCCGAAATTTCGGGCATAACCTCTAACGAGGCAAAGGAGGTGTGGCGACGACCGGAGGAATCGAACGGGGAAACGCGCACCAGGCGGTGCACCCCGTGCTCGCTTTTTAAATAGCCGTAGGCGTTGGTGCCCTCTACCAGCAGCACCGCGCTTTTCAGGCCGGCCTCGTCGCCGTCTAAAAAGTCCAGCATTTTGGCGTTAAAGCCGTGCTTTTCGGCCCAGTGGGTGTACATACGAACCAGCATTTCGTTCCAGTCCTGCGCCTCGGTGCCGCCCGCACCGGCGTGAAAGGTTAAAATAGCGTTGTTTTTATCGTACTCGCCGGTAAGCAGGGTAGCAAGCGTTGCCGCGGCCAAGCGTTTTTCAAAGGTTTCAACATCCGCTTTTACCTCGTCTAAAACGGTAAGGTCCCCCTCCTCATCGGCCATTTCAATTAGGGTCATGGTGTCGTCAAACAGCCCTTTAAGGGAGGTGTAGGTTTCCAGCTTTGCCTTTTTTTCGCCAATGGTTTTAAGTGTTTTTTCTGATCCCTCGCGGTTATCCCAAAATCCGGGCTGCGTGGTTTTAGCCTCCAGCTCCTCAATTTCAGCCGCCAGCTTTTTAGGGGAAATGGCATCGCACAAATTTTGCAGCTCGCCCTCGGCGCCGCTAAGCCTTAATTTTTGTTCCTCAAATTCTAACATAGTGTTCTCCGTTAAAAAATTATTGCGCAACGGTTGCGGCAAAGGCAACCCAGTTGCTTTCGGTTACAGTGTTGGTTATTTGCAGCCCGGCCCGCAGCAGCGCGGCGCGAACCTCCTCGGCGCGGGAGTCAATAATCCCGGAGCACAAAAAACGCCCGCCCGGCGCCAACAATCCCGGTACATCCGGCGCTAAGGCCATAATAACATCGGCCACAATATTGGCGCAAACAATGCTGTAACGGCTGGTTATTTTTTCGTTTAAATTGCCAACCAAAAACTCGGTCTTTTCCGAAAGGCCGTTTAACGCGGCATTCTCCCGCGCTACCTTTACGGCAACCGGGTCAATATCAATACCGGTGGCGCGCTCGGCCCCCAGCAGCACCGCGGCAATTGATAAAATTCCGCTGCCGCAGCCAATATCCAAAACCGTTTGGTTGGGGGTAATAAATTGGTCTAACAGCGCTAAACACATGGCGGTGGTTGCGTGGGTTCCGGTACCAAAAGCAGCGCCGGGGTCTATTTTAAGCACCTTGCGGTTTTCTTTATTATTGTACTGCTCCCAGCTGGGGCAAATGCAAAGCCGCCGGCCAATTTCAGTGCTTTTAAAATATTTTTTCCAGTTATTTTCAAAATCCTTGGGGTCTACCGTGTCGGTATCGGCTTGAAAGGGAATATGAACCGCCTCAAACCGCTCTTTTAAAAAGCTCAGGCTTTCCCGCGCGTTTTCGTTACTGGGCAAATACAGGTGAATAATTGCCTCGTCGCGATTTTTTTGCAGCAGCTCCTCGTCTATTAAATCAATATGCGCAATTTCTACCGCCTGCTGCTCTAAGTCAGAATAATCCTCTAAATACAGGCCATAGGGCACTACCATGTTGGCAATGCCGGCCGCCTCCTCGGCGCGGGCGGTTGGAATTTTTAATTTAATTTCTGTCCAAACCATTGGGTACCTCTTTTCCCGGTTAGCGCTGCCCGCAAAGGGCAAAAACGCCAAATTTGTTCCAAAATATCTTACCACACGGGCGGGCTGTTTGTCAAATAAAATTGCGCCGCCGGGCCACGCCCCCAAAAAGTCCCCGTTTGCCCTTTAGGCGGTTAAACCCCGGCTGCCAGCCGGCGGGCCTTGCGCTTTTTTTGGCTGGCAGAGCCTGCCGACCCAAAGGGCTTTTTATTTTTAAAATTCAGCAATGCCCTGCAACGAGCTGGTTTTGCCTGCCTAATTGTTGTGCGGCAGCCGTTTATAGCGGGTGTTTACCCAATTTTTGCACGGCAATTGTTTACGCCGGCTGTTCACTGCGGGTGTTTACGGCAGGCACCCTTTACCAAGCGGCCGCCTTTGGCGTTACAGCTGCGCCAACGCAATTACCAGCGGCATTGTTAAAATTGAAAGCACGGTTGTTGCCGAAACCAGGTTTACCGAAAGCTCGGTATTGCGGCCGTATTTGGCAGAAAACATGGTGGTGGCGGCCGCCGTAGGGGCGCTGGCCGCAATTACCATTGCCACCGGCACGCTGCCTGTAAGCCCGCACAGCCGCAAAACCAGCAGCGCCGCCAACGGAATAACCAACAGCTTTACCGCCATTGCCAGCAAGGCCAGCGGGCTTTTTAAGCTTTTTAGCACATTGCTGCCGGCCAAGTAAAACCCAATTACCAGCATTGGCAGCGGGGTGTTTAACCCGGCCAAAAATTCTACCGGTTTTAAAATCAGTTCGGGCAGCTGCACCCGGCACAAAAACAAAATAAACCCTAAAAAAACCGAGAACACCCCGGGGTTTATTACAATTTTTTTAAGGCTGAGCTGGGCTTTGTCGCCGCTGATAACATACAACCCATAGGTCCACATAAACAGGTTAAACACCGCAATGTACGAGGCACCGTAAAACACGCCAACCTCGCCCAAAACGGCCTGCTGCAGCGGAATTGCCATAAACCCGGCGTTTGAAAAAACCGCCGCAAAGTTTAACACCCGGCGGGTATTTTCCTTGGCCCGGCGAAACAGCAGCCACCCCAGCGCAATGCCAAACAGGTGAATGCCAACCGCGGCGACCAGGCAAACCAAAAAACCCGTTAGCATTTCGGGGCTAAAGCTGCGGGAAAAGGATTTTAAAATTACGCAGGGGGTTGCAAGGTACAAAGCAAGATCGGAGCAAACGCGCGCCCCCTCTTTGCTCATTACCTTTAATTTTGCCAGCAAAAAGCCAATACCAATTAAAATAAACAGCACCAGCACCTGCTTGGAAACGGTTATTACATGAAACAGCATAAAATTTCCTTAATCTAAAAGTTCTTAACAAGCCAATAAACTTTATTCTTACCAAACCAAAACAGCTTGTTTTTTGCCGGCCAACCGATTAAAAGGCTTTCGGCGGCGGGCATTTTCGGCCTTGTTTTTTTACCTTTTCGGCCCAATTATAAAACAATATTGCCTGCGCGCCAAAGTTTTAGGCCGTTAAGCTTTGGGCCTTTGCCGGCTTAGGGTGCAGAATTTTAAAAAGAACACACTTACGGGTAAGCACGGGTAATTCTAACGAATTGTTGAAGCTTTACACTGTGCCCGTACCTAATTTTTTAAAAATCGGGGTTTGGCTGCGCACCGGGTTTAACCCGGCAACGGGGTTTCTAACAGCTCGCCGGTATCCCAATTATACAAATGCAGCCGGCCGGCATTTTGCAGCTGCGGAAACTGCCATTGGCGCAAAACCTCGTACGCTGCCAGTGCCACGGTGTTAGAAAGGTTTAGGCTGCGCGCCCCCTCTACCATTGGCACCCGCACGCAGTTTTCTTTATTCTTTAGCAGCAGCGGCTCGGGCAGGCCCTTAGTTTCCTTTCCAAAAACCAAAAAGCAGTTGTTGGGGTAACAAACATTAGCGTAAACCTGCCGGGCTTTGGTAGTAAAATAGTAAAACGCGGCGTTGGGATTTTTTAAAAAAAGCTCGTCGGTACTATCGTAGTAGGTAATGTCTAAAAGGTGCCAGTAATCCAGCCCGGCACGCTTTAGCTTTTTATCATCAATTTTAAAGCCCATAGGGCGCACAATGTGCAGCCGCGCGCCGGTAGCGGCGCAGGTACGGGCAATATTGCCCGTGTTTTGCGGAATTTCAGGCTCTACCAAAACAATATTTAAGGTTGCCACGGCGTTAAACCCTGCTTTCAATAAACTTGCCGCTGCCCAGCAGCTGCACACTGCCAAACCCGGCCGGAATAAAGGCGCAATCGCCCTTTTCCAAATGCACGCCGCCCAGCTCGGCTTGCCCCTCTAAGCACAAAATGGAGGAGAAAGAGCCGCCGTCTACATTCAGCTCGGCGCCGCTTTGCATTTGCAGCAGCCGAACTTTAAAATATTTGCAATCGGCCAGCAGAGCCTTATTTTGCGGAATGTGCGGCCGCGGCGGAGCCAGGCGGGTAACCTCTACCGCTTTTTCAATGTGCAGCGGGCGGGGCTTACCGTCAGCCCCTAAGCGCCCGTAGTCGGAAACGCGGTAGGTGGTGTTGGAGTTTTGCTGAATTTCGGCAATTAAAATGCCCTTGCCAATGGCGTGAATGGTGCCAGACTCAATAAAATAGGTTTTGCCGGTTTCTACCGGAACAAAATTCAGCACCTCGGTTAAGGTGTTGTCCTGAATACGGCGGCGAAATTCTTCTTTGGTAATTTCGTGCTTAAAGCCGTAGTAAATGCCGGCGCCCGGCTCGTGGTCTACCACATACCACATTTCGGTCTTGCCAAACTCGCCCTCAACCCGCAGGGCGTATTCGTCGTTCGGGTGAACCTGCACCGAAAGGTTATCTTTTGCGTCAATAAGCTTAATTAAAACAGGAAAATTCTGAAACGCCTTGCCGCGCTCGCCCAAACAATCCGGCCCAAAGGCGGCAATGGCCTCGTTAAGGGTTTTGCCGGCCAGCTCGCCGTTTAAAACGGTGCTGGGGCCGTCCTTGTGGGTGGAAAGCACCCAGGCCTCGGCAACCTTTTCTAAATTTGTTTGCATGCGGTATTCGGTTTTCAGCTTTGTGCCGCCCCAAAGGTAATCTTTAAGTGCAGGCTTTAATTTTAAAATGTACATTTTCGTAATGCTCCTTTTAAACTAAATGAACTTTTATTGGCGGCTGCTTTTAGCCGGATTAGCGTAAGCAAAAATTTTTACGCAAATGGCCCGGCGCATAATGCAGGCAGCCCCGCAATTTAAAAACAGAAACCGGGTTATTACAGATTATGATATATAAACCGGGTTTATTGTGCTGTTCCAAATTAAATGGTGCTTTCGGCCTCCCGGTAGCGCTTGGCCTGGGTGGTAAACAGCCGGTAATATTCGCCCTTTTGAGCCATCAGCTCGGCGTGGGTGCCCTGCTCGGCCAGCCGGCCGTTTTGCAGCACCAAAATTTTATCGGCCACCGTTGCGCTGGAAAGCCGGTGCGAAACAAAAATGGTTGTTTTGTCCCGCCGTAAGGAGTCAAACTGGCTGTAAACCTCCTGCTCGGCAATGGCGTCCAGCGAGGCGGTTGGTTCGTCTAAAATTAAAATGTCGGAATCGCTGTAAAAGGCCCGCGCAATTGAAAGCTTTTGCCACTGGCCAATCGAAAGCTCTATGCCGTTTTCATCAAAATAACGGGTCAGCTGCGTTTGGTAGCCGTTTGGCAGGCGGGTAATAAAATCGTCGGCATCGGCCTTTTGGGCAGCCTGCTGCACCCGCTGCGGCTGCGGCGGCCGGGCCACCTGCCCAAAGCTAATATTTTCCCCCGCCGAAACGGCGTATTTGCCAAAGTCTTGAAAAATGGTGCCAAACAGGCTGTACAAAGCCGATAAATCGTATTCTTTAAGATTACGCCCGTCTAATAAAATCTCGCCCTCGGTTGGGTCGTACAACCGAGTAATAAGCTTAATTAGGGTAGTTTTTCCGGCACCGTTCAGCCCCACCAACACTACCGTGCTGCCCGGCTCAATAACGCAGCTTAGGTTTTGAATTACATAAGTGTTGGTTTGCGGGTAGCAAAACGAAACATTTTTCAGCTCAATTTTATGCCCGGTGTGTTTTTTTGGCTCGGCCGGCGGGTTTAAGGTTGGCACAACAGTTTGCTTTTCGTTCATGTAGGTAATTAAATTGTCTATAAACAGTGTGCCCTCGTAAATGGTGGAAAGGGCGGTAATCAGCGCCGTAACGCCTGAAACAATTGAGTTCAGCGCCCCGGTGTACAATGAATAATCGCCCACCATAATCTGCCCGGAAAGCACCATTTTTGCCACCATGTAAAATAGCAGGCAGTTTACAAAGGCCGAAACCAATGAAACGGCAATATTCCAGGCGCCCTCTTTTAAATACAGCCGCTTTAAGCCCTTAAAGTATTTTTGAAAGGTTTGGTTGTATTTTTGCTCAAAGGTGTTGGAAAGGCCAAAAATTTTAATTTCCTTTACCATGTCTTTATTCGTTAAAAGGCCCGAATAATAGGCAAGCTGACGGCGGTCGGTAGAACGGCGGCGCACATAGGCAAAGTTTTTTTTGCGGTAAACAAAGCTAACAATTGCCGAAGGCAGCGCCAAAATTAAAATTAAAAACGGCGCAGCCGCGTTTACGCTGCAAAGAATTGCAAAAAAAGAAACCATACTAATAACGGCGCTAACGGCCGAAAACACCGCGTTTAAAATTTGAATGGGGCGAATTCCGGCCTCGCGCCCGGCGTTTTCCAGCCGCTCGTAAAACTCGGGCTTGTCGTAGCTTTGCAGGTCTACCTCTTTGGATTTTTGAATCATCATAACCGTAACATGGTTTACCACCAGCTCGCCCGCTATGCGCGTAACAACCATGTTCACGCGGGAAAGAATGCCGGTAATAAAAATGCAAACAAACTGCAAAAGCAGCAGGGTGGTAACAACGGCAATGTTAAAGCCGGCTTGGGTTACGGCAGCCTGGTACCCCTTGGCTAAAATGTTTAAAAGCTGCGCCCCTATTTTAGCCGTTACAACCGGCAGCACGCCCTGCAAAACGGCAATAGCAAACATCGAAAGGGTAATCCACCGCCCGGTTTGCCAAACTAATTTTAAAATGTAGCCCAAATGGCCAAAAAATTTAAAAATAACATTTTTTAAAAAGCGCGGGGCCTCGCGCAGGCTTTTGGGCAGCGGCTCTTTGTATTTTTCGTTCCCCCCGCCAATTGGCGGTCCCATTGGCATTGGCACGGCAGGCTCCCCCCTTTTTAAAGGTAAAAATCAGCCCCGGCGGGCTATTACTTAATATTATATATGAAAATGCAAAATTTCGCAATGCTTTTGGTTGCAAAAATTACAAAAAAATGTTATGATAATAACATCTATTTAAAAACTATAATAAAGGACACGGTATATATTTTAGTAGTATATAGAGAGCCAAATGTTAGCTGGAAATTTGGTATATGAAACAATATATGTTATCACCTTTTATGTTGTTTAATTGAACACAAATAAGTAGATTAAGCCGT
>URRK01000045.1 GCA_900550315.1 uncultured Oscillospiraceae bacterium
CCTTGCTGCTGCAGCCCCCGCTAAAAAACCGGGTGGTACTGGGGTTTGACCCCGCCTACCGCACCGGCTGCAAGCTTGCCGTGGTAGATGCAACCGGCAAGGTTTTAGAAACCGGCGTTGTTTACCCCACCCCGCCGCACAACAAAAAAGAGCAGGCCGCCGCGGTGTTAAAACGGCTGATTTTAACCTACGGCGTTACCGCCATTGCTATTGGCAACGGCACCGCAAGTAAAGAGTCGGAGATTTTTGTAGCCGAGCTTTTAAAAGAGCTGCCGGGCGTTTGTTACAGTATGGTAAACGAGGCCGGCGCTTCGGTTTATTCGGCCTCAAAGCTGGGGGCCCAGGAGTTCCCGGAATTTGATGTTTCGCTGCGCAGCGCCGTTTCTATTGCGCGGCGGCTGCAAGACCCGTTGGCCGAGCTGGTTAAAATTGACCCAAAATCTATTGGCGTGGGGCAGTACCAGCACGATATGCCGCAGGCCCGTTTAACCGAAACACTAAACGGTGTGGTGGAGGACTGTGTAAATGCGGTTGGGGTAGATTTGAACACCGCCTCGGCCAGCCTGCTGGCACAGGTTGCCGGCCTAACGGCGGCCACCGCTAAAAATGTGGTGCAATTTCGTCAGGAAAACGGCGCCTTTAAAAACCGCAAACAGCTTTTAAAGGTTGCAAAGTTAGGGCCAAAGGCCTTTACGCAGTGTGCCGGCTTTTTGCGTATTCCGGGCGGGGAGGAGCCGCTGGACAACACCGGCGTGCACCCGGAAAGCTACCCGGCTGCCCGAACTTTAATAAAGGCGCTGGGCTACCAAACCGTTGCCGATTGCTCAACCATTGCCGAAAAAGCAAAGCAGGCGGGCACCCCGGCGTTGGCCGAGCTTTGCGGCGTGGGCGTGCCCACCGTGCGGGATATTATTACCGAGCTGAGTAAACCCGGGCGCGATTTGCGTGACGAGCTGCCTAAGCCGGTGCTGCGCAGTGACATTTTAAGCTTAAGTGACCTAAAGCCCGGCATGGTCTTAACCGGCACGGTGCGCAATGTTATTGATTTTGGCGCGTTTGTAGATATTGGCGTGCACCAAGACGGATTGGTGCATATTTCTGAAATTTGCAACCGGTTTATTAAACACCCCAGCGAGGTTTTAACGGTTGGCGACGTGGTAACGGTTGCGGTGCTTTCGGTAGAACCCGAAAAAAAGCGCATCTCGTTAAGCATAAAACAGGCGCAAAAGCAATCCAAGATGTAATAAAAGTAAAGGCAAGGGATTTTTGTGAAAAAAATTTTAATGTTGGATTTAGACGGCACGCTGCTGGCAACCCCGGGCAGCGTTTTAACGCCGGCGTTTGTAAATAAAATTATTGCCCTTACCAATAAGGGCTGGATGTTTTCGGTAAACAGCGCGCGCCCGTACGACTCGTTAAAACGGTTTTTGGCGCCGCTGGAGAACCGAACCCTTTTTATTTGTAACGACGGCGCGCAAATTATGTACAAAAACTGCTTAATTTACAAGGCGCCCATTGCGCCAGAAACGGCGCGGGAGGTTTGCACCAGGGCTTTAACGGCCGGTATTACGGTTTCGGTTGCGCTGCGGGAGCAAAGCGTGCCGGCTGACCTGCTAACCGTGCAGCAAAAGGGCTGCTGGGGCGAGGATGTTTACAAAATTATTTTAATTAAAAACAGCCGCGACCGCGCAGCCGCCGAGGCGGTTAAAACTTCTGCGCTAAGTCACGGCTTAAAGCTGTGCTACGAAGACCCGGATTATACAGAGTTTAGCCGAGCCGATGTAAATAAAGGCACGGCTTGCGCGCTGGTGCGGGAAAAGTACCGTCTGCACGGCGGCGTTTACGCGTTTGGTGACAGCGGGTTTGATTTGCCTATGTTCAGGCAGGCTGATTACAGCTTTGTGATGAAAAACGGGAAGCTGAGCCTGCCGGGCGCCACGGTAATTGAGGACGCGCAGCAGTACATTTTAAGCAATTTTTAATTGCCTTTGCTGCACTCTGCGCTGCACCCAAAGGTACAGCACAAACAGCGCTAAAAAGGTTACCGCCCAGGAAATGGGGTACGAGGCGTACACCGTTTGGGTGGTGTGGTAGGCCGGCAGGGTAAACACGGCAAAAATTAAAACAACCCGCAGCACGCAAACCCCCAGCACGGTAATAATCATTGGCGCTAACGAGCAGCCCATGCCGCGTATGGCGCCGGTAGTGGTATCCATAATGCCGCACAAAAAGTAGGGCAGGCAAATAAAAAGCATGCGGTCTAACCCAAAACGGATGGCCTGTTCGGAATCGGTAATGTAAATGCGCAGCAGCGCGTTGCCGCAAAAATAAAACAGCGCCCCTAAAACAACCCCAACTACCGTAACGCAGGCCATGCAGGTGCGGTAGATTTTTTTTATGCGTTCAAACTTGCCGGCCCCCAAGTTTTGGCCAATAAAGTTTAGCGAGGTTTGGCTAAAGGCGTTAATGCAAACGTAAACAAACCCTTCTAAGCTCATGGCGGCAGAATTGCCGGCTACCACCGTTTCGCCAAACGAGTTAATAGAGGACTGAATGAGCACATTGGAAATGGAGAACATGGCGCTTTGCAGCCCGGCCGGCACCCCAATTTGCAGCGTTTTAAGCAATTGCGCTTTGTGAAAACGCAGGTGCTTTAGCTGCAGGCGGCAGGCGTCGGTTCGGCGGGCTAAGCTGTAAAGAATTAAAGCGGCCGAAACGGTTTGTGAAATGGCGGTGGCAATGGCAACGCCATCTACATTCATGCCTAAAACCGCCACAAAAAACACATTCAAAACAACATTAATTACGCCGGCAACAATTAGGTAATAAAGCGGGGTTTTGGTGTCGCCCGCGGCACGCATAACGGCGGCGCCAAAGTTGTAAACTAAGCTGCCCGTTACCCCTAAAAAGTAATATTTTATGTAAACGGTGGAAAGCGGCAGCACCGAGGCCGGCGTGCCCATAAGCACCAAACATTCTTTTAAAAAGAAAAAGCCAATAACCGTTAGCACCACGCCGCTTACAAGGGCCAGCAATATGGCCGTGTGTACGGCGCACTGCACCTCCCGCTCCCGCTTAGCGCCAAGGCCCTGGGCAACGCAAACGCCGGCCCCAACCGAAAGCCCTAAAAATAGGTTTACCATTAATTGAATAAGGGAGGAGGTTGCCCCAACGGCGGCAATAGAGTTGCTGCCGCAAAACTGGCCAACTACAATTAAATCGGCGGTGTTAAAAAGCAGCTGCAGCAGCCCGGTTGCCATAATGGGCAGCGTGTAACGAATAACGCTGGGCAAAATGGGCCCGTTTAGCATATTAATACTTTTTCCAGGCTTCATACAAGGCCTCCAAAAACTGCAAAATTAAGGCTGAAAAAGCAAACGCCCTGGCGCCGCCTTTTCAGCCTAACTATTATAACGCCGTCAAAGGCGTTTTGCAATAGCTAAAAATAATTATTTTTTGTTTTTTTCTTGTCCGGCGTTGGTTTTTGGCTCAGCCTTGGCAATTTGCTCTAAAAGCTGCTCCTTGCCGTAAAAATCCATCATGCTAAGGGCGCTCAGCGCCTCCTGCTTGCGGGCCGGGTCTAACATGCCAAGCGTAAACAGCTCCTTGGCCAGTTCGTTTTGCTCGGCCTTTTTGTAGGGGTTTTGCTTTTGCGGCACCACCGAAATATCAAAAATCGGTCGGGCACGGTCGGGGGCGAAGCCGCTTGCGGTGTAGGTAATGTATTCCCGCTTTTTGGCCTCGCCAACAATGCGAAAGGTGCGCGGCTCGGTGTAAAACTGGCGAATCAGCTCAATTACCAAATTGCAAATGGCGCTGTACGCCCGGTAGGAGGAGCGAATCATATCTCTTGAAAGCTTATTGCCGGCCTCCTGCAGGGCTTGTATGGCCGAGGCGGCCGTAACGCCCGAGCCGGTGCTGCCCTGCGAAAAATCGCGGTTGCCGGAGGTCTCTTTCATTTCGTCTACCTTAAACTGCAGCAGCTGCAGCGCGCTTTGGGAAACATTTTGCACTGCCACCTGCTTTACGGTCTGGTCGTCTACCCGGCCGGTAATGTGTACAAAGGGGTTGCTCCAGTCGGCGTACTCCTCCTCATTTATGCCGGCCGCGTCGCTAATAAACCAGCGCGGACTTTCCGAAACAATGGCGTTTTTTAAAATCACCTCGTCTAATTTGTCAATGGCGGCCTGGCAGCCCTTCATGGTGTCCATGTAGCCAAACCCGGCGGGGCTGCCCTCAGTTACAAACAAGGCATCTAACACAAAGGGGTACAGGCCGTGGTTGTAAAAGCCGGTGCTTTGGTAAAGCTCCTCGTTCTCCGAGGCAAAAAGCACGGCGCTGCCAACAAATTTGCAGTAGTGCAGCAGCAGCTTGCCGTTAACCGGCTTTTTGTAGTACCAGTCAATTACCAAGGCGCGGTCGTCGTACTCGTAATTGGTTTCGGGCAAATAAAAGGTCAGGTCCGAGCTGGCTTTTACAATCTCCTTTTCAAACTGCGGGTATTTTTTTAAAAGCAATTTTTTATCTACCGCGTTGGCGTAAAAAATGTTTTGCGATTGCTGCAATTGCTTTACGCCCGGCTCCCAATACAGGTTTAAAAGGTCTACCTGGCAAACATCAACATCGCCAAGTCCGTTTTGCAGCGCCGTGTTCCAAAAAACGCCGTAGGCGCCGGTTCCGGTTTTAAGCTTGTACCACCAAACATCCGAGTAGGTTTGTTCAAAATCTCGCTGCTCTAACAAAGCCGGCAAAATGCTGGAAAGCACCTTGGCGTCGGTTTCGTCATTTTCCTCCCGCGGTAAAACGCAGGGGGTTGGGTAGCTGTCCATGGCGTCGGCGTGCTTGTTTACAATAGAGTTAAACAGCCAGGCTGAGCTTTGGGTAATGGGGCCGTTTTGGCCGCGGCCGGTGCTGTGCCGCAGGTGAAACCATTCTTCATTTTCCAAAATGCGGCGGTTCAGCGGCTCTTTGGCCTCTTTGTACCGCAGCAGCGTTTGGTAAGCGGCCTTTACCGTTTCGGGGGTAATTTTTTGCTTTTTCATTTTAATTTCTCCTTATTTCTTTTTTGTTTTTGGGGCTTGCTTTTTTGGGGGCGGCACTTGCCGGCGGGGCGGCTACATTCTTAAAAATTCCACCTTTGGGCTGCTGCTTAGCGGCGAAAAGCCTTCCGGCGGCTTTTTATCAATGCTGTTTTTTCTGGCCGATAGGGGAATGTGCATTAAAACATAACGGCATTCGTCGTAAATGTGGTCCTCGGCGGTGGTGTCAATATCCTCTACATTGGCGCGGTCGTATACCAGTGCCGGCACGGTGCGAATAAAGTGCTTGCAGGTTTTAAAAATGTAAAGCATGGGCAGCCCCTCGGCCGAAAAGGCAAACCGGTAATGAAACTGCATTTTTCCGGCAATGCGGGCGTTTTCGCCCGGCTGCCAGTAAACGCCGTGCTTTTCCATCAGCTCGGCAACGCTCCGCCCGCGGGAGCCGTCAAAAACCGAGGGGTCTGCAATGCCAATAATCGGCTTGCCGCGCAGCAGCGGGTCATTTTGCTCAATAGCGGCAATTTCGGCGGCAATGTGCCCCGGCTCGTACCGCAGGCCCTGGTTGGGGGTGCCGTTGCAGCCGTAATATTCCCGAATACGGTACAGGCGGTCGTCCGGGTCTTTGGCGTACCAGCCAACGCTAAAGGGTCGGGTGTAGCCAAAGTCAAACCCGCGGTAAATGGGCCAGCTTGCCGGAATACGAAACGGCTCAATTACATGGGTAAACCGCATATCGTTATAATGCGCCGGGTCGTTGCGCCATTCGGTAAACACCTGGCCGTCAAAGCTGTCCCAATTGCCGTAAAGCAGCGCGCTGCGCTCGGCCTGCGGCAGCATGGCAAGGCTGCCTAAATAGCCGGGGTCGTTTTCTAACAAAATTTTGTTATCAAACACGGTAGAGGGCACAAAAATGCGGTTACGCTTTTTGGTTAAAACGCCCCCGCCCGGCGCGGCAATGGTAACGCTTTCGCTAATGGGGGTTAGGGGCGGCGCGGCGGTAATAAACCGCTCCTTTACCCAGGCGTGGCCAACGCCGCCCGGGTTGGCTGTTGCCCTAAGGTAAACCCGGGTGCCCCGGCCGCCCGGCCGATTGCGCGAAAACATGTAGCTGTACTCCTCAAAAGTAAAGTGGGTCAGCTCGTCAAACGCAATAAAATCGTACTGCTTGCCCTGGTAGTTAAATTTGTCGGCCGCGGTTGGCATACTGCCAAAATAAATTTTAGCGCCGCTTGCAAACTGCCAGTAATGCTCGGCGGCGTGGTACACCGCGGTTGGAAAAGCGGCTTTGTACAGCACGCGGCTGCGATCTATCAGCGCCGAAAGCTGGGGGTAGGTCTTGCGCAAAATAAGCGCCTTGTAGCAGGGAATATGCACCTGCCGCAGCGCCTCTACCAGCAAAGCGTCGCTTTTTCCGCCGCCGGCCGCCCCGCCGTAAAGGCACTCGTATTCCGGCCGCGCCAAAAAGGCAAGCTGCTTGGGCTGCGGCTGCCATAGCGCTTTGGGCAGCGGTTTATTCGCCGTCATGCAGCTCCACCTCCGGTAAAATAATTACGCCGCCGCTGCCGGTGTCCCCGTCCAGCTCGCCCGAAAGGCTTAAAAGCTCTTTAACCGAGGAGGTTAGATTCTTTAAATCCTTAATATCAATGCTTTGCATCAGTTCCTCGTCTGCGGTAATGGCACAAAGGCGGTCAATGGCCCGGTTGGTTACCTGCAGCAGGCTTTTTTGCTGCTTTTGGCGGTTGGGCCGTTTGGGGCGTGCGGACTTTTTTCGCCCTTTTTCCGGCGCCCCGTTTTGTTGCGTCATTCAATCACTCCTGTTCGTAAATAGTTACCCCGTTTTGCGGCAGCCGGCTGCAACCGGGGCAGTTTGCCGGCCAAATCTTAGCAAGCGCAAATGTGCCCGCCTAAAGGGGCAAAATAGCGGCTTTTTGGCTTACTGCCGCTTAAGGGCACTGCGTTTTACTTGGCAAAAGCAGAAAGCTTTCGAGCCGGCGTTTAATATTATAAAGGCTGCCGCCCCGTGTCGCACCCCAGTATTGCGCCGAGCGGGGATAGGGGGCCGAAAATTGGCCCCGGTTGACAAGCGCGGCAAAAAAGCGTAAAATATTGGCAGATTGTTTTGCGGCAAATTATTTTTAAACAAAAAAGGTGATTTTAATGAAGGTTGGATTTATTGGCTGCGGGAACATTGCTGCCGCTATTATTTCGGGCGCGGTTGGCGCTAAGTACCTAAACCCGGCCGAGGTTTTTTGCTACAACCCGCACCCCGAAAAGGCTGTGGCCTTGCAGCAGCAGTACGGCGTGCAGGTTTTGCAAAGCGCGGCCGAGGTTGCCGGCGTGGCCGAGGTTTTGTTTTTAACCGTTAAACCGCAAAAGTACGCGCAGGTTATTGCCGAAATTAAAAACAGCGTTTTAAAAAGCGTTTGCGTGGTAGATGTTGCCGCCGGCGTTCAAATTAAAACCGTACAGCAGCTGTTTGGCTTTTCCTGCGCGGTGGTGCGGGCAATGCCAAACACCCCGCTGTTGGTGGGGCAGGGGGCAACGGCCCTGGCCGCCGGTAGTGAGGTTTCAAAAGCTTGTTTTGAGTTTGTTTTTGGCATTTTTTCGGCCGCTGGGCTGGCTTGCCGTGTAGCGGAGGAAAACATGGATGCGGTAACGGGCATTAGCGGCAGCGCCCCGGCGTTTTTTATGCGCTTTGCGCGGGAGATAATTACCTGCGGGGTGCAAAACGGCATGGATCCTGCGGCCGCGGAACAGCTGGTTGTGCAAACCATGCGCGGTACGGCCGAGCTGCTTACAAAAAATCCCGGCGCGGTAAATACGCTAATTAAAAATGTGGCCTCCCCCGGCGGCACTACCGAGGCGGGGTTAAAGCAAATGGACGCGTTAGATTTTGACGCAAAAACAAATGCGATCATTCAGGCGGCCATTACCCGGTCGGCCGAGCTGGCCAAAAATTAAACCGTATTAGCGCAAGACTTTAAGCCGGTAGCCGGGCTTTGAACCGGCTCAACGGTAAAGCGTTTGGGGCAGAAAGCAAAAAGCTTGTGCCGGGTTGACGGTGTTTTACCAAGCCAATAAAAGCATTTAGCCAAGTCGATAAAAGCGTTTAGCCAAGTCGATAAAAAGCGTTTAGCCAAGTTGATAAAAAGCGTTTAGCCAAGTTGATAAAAGCGTTTACACGGGTTTATAAAACACTTGGCTGGGTTTATAAAAGCGTTTTCCGGGTGCGTGAAAGCCTGTACTATTTTTTTAGGCCTTTTCATACAATAAAATAACAGTTTAGAAAAGGTAGGATGAAAAATGGAACACAGAATTCACGCCCCCGCGCAGATTGTTAAAAAGCCAAAAAAGCTTAGCTTTAGCTTAGGGCAGCACCAGGTGCTTTTTGGGCTAACCTTTTGTTTGCTGGCCGGGGTGCTGGCCGGTGCGTTGTATTACAAATATCACGCCGCAAGCGGCTTTTACACCCAAGCCTTTACGAAGTACCGCCAAAGTGTAAGCGGCGGATTTTTTACCGTTTTGTTAGACTCGGTATTAAAAATTTTGCCCTACGCGGCCGGCGTGTTTTTAAGCGGAACCTGCATGGCCGGTATGCTGCTGGCACCGGTGATTACGGCGGTTTGCGGGTACAATTTTGGCGTGCTTTCGGGCCACCTGTACGCCGCCTACAAGCTAAACGGCATTATGTTTCATCTGTTGCTGGTTTGCCCCTGGGCCACGGTGCTTTCTATTGGGCTGTTGTTAAGCGCAAGGGAGGCGGTCGGTTTCTCGGTTTCTATTGCGCGGCTGGCCTTTCCCGGCCGTCACACCGCCATGCTGGACCGCGATTTTAAGCTGTACTGCACCCGGCAGTTGTTTGTTCTGCTTTACTTTTCGGCGGCAGCTTTACTGCGAACGGTGTTAAGCTGCTGCTTTGGCTCCTTTTTTAGCTTTTAAGGGGAAGTTGGCGGTATTTCCTATTAAAATGTGTTAAATTTAGTTGAAACAGATAATTTATTGTAACATTGCACAAAAATCGTATGTAATTTTTAGAATGTTCGTCGGTTTTAAGACTATCTTTTTACTTGCAAAGCTGCTATAATAATTACAGTCGAGAGACGGTATAACTTAGATGACGACGATTATATATATCTCCCCCCAAAAAAGTAAAGGACGGCTGTTAGGCCGTCTTTTGCTTTTTTATTTGCAATTTTTTTAAAGAAAAGGTATAATACTTAGGTTAGCGGTATTTAAAAATAAACGGGGAACCGTTAAGGAGGAAATTTTTTGGGAAATAAGGTAGGCAAGCTTTATGTAGTGGGTACGCCGCTGGGCAATTTGGCCGATTGGTCGCCCAGGGCGGCTGAGGTTTTAGCCGCGGCAGATTTTATTGCCGCGGAGGATACCCGCGTAACGCTAAAGCTGTTAAATAAATTTAACATTAAAACCCCAATGGTAAGCTACCACGAGCACAACCACAAGCTGCGTGGCGAGCAAATTTTAGGTCGCCTGCTTTTGGGCGAAAGCTGTGCCCTGGTAACCGACGCCGGCATGCCGGCAATCTCCGACCCCGGGGAGGATTTAGTGCGTTTAGCCCGTCAGCACGAGGTGGAGGTTTGCTCGGTTCCCGGCCCCAGCGCGTTAATTACGGCGTTAGCCGCCTCGGGCCTGCCAAGCGGCCGCTTTTGCTTCGAGGGGTTTTTGTCGGTAAACAAAAACAGCCGGCGTGAGCATTTACTTAGCGTTCAAAACGATGAACGAACCTTGATTTTTTACGAGGCGCCGCACAAGCTGATTGCCACCCTAACCGATATGTTAGAAATTTTGGGCGACCGGCAAATTGCCCTTTGCAAAGAGCTTACCAAGCTGCACGAAAGCGTGCAGGTCGGCCCTATTTCGGCCGCGTTAAAGGGCTTTGAGCAGCAGCCGCCAAAGGGGGAGTTTGTGCTGGTGGTGCACGGAGCCGAGCCGGTACAGCAGCCCGCCTTAACCCTGCCGCAGGCCGTACAAATAGCCAAAGAGCTTTTAGCGCAGGGCTGCTCAATGCCGCAGGCAAGCAAACAGGCTGCAGCACAAAGCGGGCTAAAAAAAAGCGAGATCTACCGCCTGCTGCAGGAGCAGGAATAAATTTTAAAGCGGCCGGTAAAAGCAGCGGCCGCTTTAAAAAACAAAAACAGAAAAAATAAAACAGCAGCTGCGAACGGGTTTGCAGCTGCTGTTTTTGCGTTAAACTTTTTGCGGAAAAGGCTTGCAAAAGCTTAAAAGTTTATTTAGAGGCTTCCTCAACCGCAACGGCACAGGCAACGGTAGCGCCTACCATCGGGTTGTTGCCCATACCAATCAGGCCCATCATTTCAACGTGGGCGGGAACCGAGGAGGAACCGGCGAACTGAGCGTCGGAGGGCATACGGCCCATGGTGTCGGTCATACCGTAAGAGGAGGGGCCGGCTGCCATATTATCCGGGTGCAGGGTACGGCCGGTACCGCCGCCGGATGCAACCGAGAAGTAGTTTTTGCCGTTTTCAATGCACCATTTTTTGTAAGTGCCGGCAACCGGATGCTGGAAGCGGGTGGGGTTGGTGGAGTTACCGGTAATAGAAACGCCTACATTCTCCAGCCGCATAATGGCAACGCCTTCCGGAACATTGT
>URRK01000046.1 GCA_900550315.1 uncultured Oscillospiraceae bacterium
TGCTGCAGCTTTTCGGCTACGGCGTCTGCTTTCCACTCCTGCAGCAGCTTTTCGCCCTCGGGATACTCCGGCACGGCCAACTTACCGCGATGCCGCAGCAGCAGGCAAACTAAGCAATATCCTGCAAAAAATAACAGGGCAGCCCCGGTTATTTTAACGCCTAAGGCAAGGTACGGCGTTTGGTATTTAAATTCAATGGTATTTTCCCCTGCATGGCAAAGCACGGCCATAAAGCCAACATTTACCTTTTCTACCTCAACGGGCGCGCCGTTGACCGTAGCGCTCCAGCCCTCCTCGTACGGTACCGAAAAGAATACTAAATTATCTTTTTCCAGCGTAATGGAAGCGGAAAAACCGTTTCTCTCCCTGGTAAAGGTTGAAACCGCATTGGCCCGGCGAGCGGCGGCGTCCTCGGCTATTTCGTCGTCGGTAAGAGCAAAATTAAAGGTAGAGGTGCCAAAGCTTTCGGCATCTACGGCGTTGTCTACCGCCAAATTTTTAAGGCAGTAGCTGTATTTTGCAATTTGATCGTTGCTTAAAAGCATTGCTTTTAACATCATATTGCTGCGCTGCGCCTCGGTAAAGGCCGATTTACACTGTTCGTCGGTCATATAATAATCGTAGGTAAAGCCGTAGGGAATATAATTCTCGTTTTGGTAAACCTTGTACCCGCTTTGCGAGGTAACATAGGTAAAGCCGGCCATTTTCGGCTCGCCGGAATCCTCTACAAAGGAATCGCCGCCCTCCCGGGCAAGCAAATATTTAACGCCAAGCAGCGCCCGGGCAGCAACCGTATCGGTTTTCGGGCGGCTGCCAACGCCGCGCTCCTCCCCAACATATTCCCAAAAATCGGTAATGCTTTTTGGCACAATAGAGTGAAAAGCGTTAATGCCGCTGTAATTTAAATACATGGCGGTGTTATCTACCCCGTCGTAAACATCAATACGGTAGGTGGTGCGGTCGCCCGGCAAGTCTACGGTGTTTTCCAGCAGCGAATCTATCATAACGGTTTTAGTGTCGTAAGAATGGGCCTTGCCGGTGCCAATAAAGTACACCGTGTACAAAACGCTGAACAGGCAAACCGCCGCCGTGGCCCCGGCCATAAACTGTTTACGGTTGGTTTTTATTTTTTTCAGCAGCAGCCAAAGCAGCACCAAGGCCAACAGCGCAATAGAGGATGTTACAAGAAAACGGAATAGGTAGGTATTATCCTCCGATTCGGTGTACAGCCCCAATTTGGTAATCACGCCGTTTTCCATCTCCCGCGGGAAAAAGCCAATAACCGCCACCGTTGCAACGGTAATACCGGCCACCCAGCGAAACGGGGTGGACCAATCCAGATCGGTATCCTCCAAGCAGCGGGCGGTTGCTAGGCACATTAGCAAAATTGGCATGTAGAACCAGCGGGCATAGTAGGCGGTGTTAAACAGGTAAAATGCGCTGTTCAGCACCGGCACCAGGGCCATGAAAATGCAAATTCCAATCATTCGGCGCAGCCAGGTGCGCTTTTTGTTTTGCAGGTAGGCAAACACCCCTACCATTGAAAACAGCGGCAGCCACCCCCCAAGGGAGGACCATTTTACATCGGCCCCCGGGAAAAACACCGGCCGGGCCGGCAGATCGGGCGGAAAGAAAAAGCATTGCAGCACATTTAGGTAAATTTGCTCCTTGCCGTAGGTAATGGCGTTCCACCCCACTAAAAAAGAGCTGACCCGGCTGTTCTGCGCAATAATGTAAATAGAGGGCACCAGCAGCACCGCCGCCAGGCAAAGGCCCAAAACCGCCTCGAAAAGCATACAGAAAAAGGAAGAAAGCTTTTGCTTGTAGCAGCCCGAGCAAACCCGCACTACCCAATAAATTACACAAAAAACAACCATTCCAAAAAAGAAAAAGTAATTGATCAGCGCGCTGGCGGCCACCGCGGCGGCAAACACCCCGCGGCGGTTCTCGGTAATCAGCAGCTCTAACCCCAACAGCAGCAGCGGGAAAATAATAATAGCCTCGTGAAAATGGTTAAAAAAGATGTTGTAAACCGAAAAACCGGAAAAAGCGTACAAAAGCGCGCAAAGCCGCGCCACCTCGGGCGTGCGGGTAAAGCGGCGAATGTAGCAATAGGCCGTAAGCGCCGCACAGGCAAATTTTAAAATTAGCAGCGGGCCCATAAGGTATGGCACAAAATTTGTTGGAAAAGGCAGCGTTAGCCAAAAAAACGGGCTGCCCAACAAATAAAAGCTGTAGGAGGCAATAAAATTCGCGCCAAGGTCGGTCGTCCAACTCCAGCCCCACTGCCCGGTGCGAATAGCCTCGTGCGCCAGCTTGTAAAACGGAATTTGCTGAACATTAAAATCGCCGAAAAACAAAAAATAGCCCCGATCAAAAATCATAAAGGGCACAAAGCAAATAGCCGCCATGCAAAGCGCCAGCAAAAAGGTAGAAAGCCGCAGTTCCTTCCGGGTGCCCGGTAATTGCAGTTTTTTAGCCCCAAAGTTCATCTCAGCTGATCCTCCTTACAAATTGGGTTATTTTTAGGGTCTGGTGCCGCCTTTGGGGGCTGCCCCAGCAAAAAGGCTACACACACCCCGGTAGTTACCAGATAGGTTAAAAAATTTAAAAGTGAAAAAATGGCCAACAGCAGGCTGTAGCTGTAATAATTAAAATCGGCCGCGCCGTTCCAGCTTAGCATTGGCAGCAGGTGGTTTGCCAGCACTAAGGCCGTTGTGGCGGCGTAACAGCAAAGCAGGCTGCGGTTTTTGTGCAAAACAGCGGCAATTAAAATAAACATAACCGAAACAAACTGGTAGCGCTCGTGCATGCGGGTGGTAAACAAAAACAGGCTGTTCATCCACAAAAATGAAGTGACAAAAACGCACGGCCGGCGTGCCCGCCAAAGCAGCAGCACCAACAAAACAGCCAAAACCGCCAAAACAAAATAGTTTAAAACGCTGTACGAAACGCCAAAGGGCGAGGGCAGCGAATCGTTACTAAAATTTTTAAAAAACAGCGCGTAAAGGTTAAAAGCGTTTAAGGTGCACTTTTGGTAAGCGCCCTGCCCGCCAAGGTAAACCTGAAACAACAGCAGCGGATTTTTGGCGCCTACACTAAAAGGCAAAAACACCGCCAAAACGGTTGCAGCCGCAGCGGCCACACTGCCAAAAAACTTTGCCGGGCGGCTTTTTTGCCACAAAAACCACAAAAACACCGGCAAAAAGAACAAGGCCTGAAACTTCGTTAGCCCGGCAACGGCAAACAACACGCCGGCCCAAACCGGCCGGTTTTGCAGCAGCTGCCAGTAGCTTAAAAACAAAAGCATGCACAGCAAGCCGTCGGTTTGCCCCCAAAAGGCCGAGTTAAAAATAACCGCCGGGTCAAACAGCCAAAGCAGCGCGGCGCAAAGCCCGGTTGCCCGGCCAAATTTACGCCCCAACAGCCGGTACAGCAGCAGGCCAAAAATAAAATCGGCCAAAATGGGCCAAAACTTTAAAAGCAGCATTTGCAGGTAAGCGCTGCAATCCCGCCCAAAAATTTTGTAAAAAAAGTTTGTAATCGCAAGCAAAAAAAGGTATAATGGAGGGTAATCCAACGAGATCTGCTCGGCCCGCGCGTAAACGCTGAAAAAGCCGTTTGAAAGGTCAAACGCCCAGTCGCGGTACCAAAAAGTATCCTGCTCGTTGTAATAAGCAACGCCGGCAACCAGGCGCAGCGCCAAGGCAAAGCCCATTAAAATAAACCCGGCCGGCAGCACAAACTGCCAAACCCTTTGCCGGTAGTTTGTTTTTTCTAAATTTGTTTGCGGCAACCGGCACTCCCCCAGTTTTAAAAAAGCTATTGCTATTATAGCATTTTTTGTTATAATATTCAATGTAAGAGTACTAAAATTTACAATATTTTTTAAGGAGAACCCGCTATGAGCAGCTATTACGCCATGCTTTTTCGCATGAAGCATATTCGCCGCTGGGCCTTAATGCGTAATTTGCACCCCGAAACGCTAAGTGAGCATTCGCTGGAGACCGCCTTTATTGCCCACAGCTTAGCCGTTATTCGCAACCGGCGTTTTGGCGGCAGCGTTGACCCGTACGCCTGTGCCGCGGCCGCTTTATTTCACGACACTACCGAGGTGCTGACCGGCGACCTACCTACCCCGGTTAAGTACTACAACAGCAGCATTAAAGGGGCCTACAAGGCCATTGAGCAAACCGCCGAAAAGCAGCTTTTAGACCTGCTCCCGCCCGACTTTAGACCCGATTACGAGCCGCTTTACAGCCCCCCGCCCGAGGTGCAGCAGCTGGTAAAAGCGGCCGACAAGCTTTCGGCCCTTATTAAATGCCGCGAGGAGCTAACCCTTGGCAACCGCGAGTTTGAAAAGGCCGAGCAAAGCACCCTGCAGGCCATTGAGCAGCTGAATTTGCCCGAATGCACCGTTTTTTTAAAGGAATTTTTACCGGCATTTTCAAAACCGTTGGACGATACGATTTAATTTTTAATTTAAACTATTTTGTCTATTTGAACCCTTTGTTTTAGCGGCGGCCGTAAGGCCGGCCTTTTAAAATGCGCCGCCCAAGTGGCGTTTTGCAGGCAACTGCAACCGCGGCCCCGGCTTTTGGGGCGCGGACAATTTATTTTTTAAAGGAGCGATTTTAAATGAAAGATACCACCGCATTAGCCTATGTAAACATGTACGGCATTTTAGGCGCGCTGGAAAACCTTTGCGAACTGGATACAAAAGCCCAAAGCATTTTGGCCGAGCTAAAAAAGCCGGTTGCCCTTTGCTTTAGCGTAAAAGGCGGCCCGTGCTGCACCTTTACCTTTGGTAAAAACGGCTGCAAAATGCAGGAAGGGGAAAAGCACTGCACCTGCAAAATGAGCTTTTCCTCCCCCGAAAAATTCAACGCCCTAATTGCCGAATCCAAGCCCGGACTGCCCACCAAAAACCCCCTTGCCGTTTTGCAGTTTTTAACCGGACCGTTTACCAAGCTGACCAACCGTTTAAGCGAAGTGCTGCAGCCAAAACCGGAGCAGCTAAAGGATCCCGACTTTTTTAAGCTGAACACTTTAATAACCCTTTACACCGTAGCCGGCGCGGTTTCGGCGTTAGCCAATAACGACCCCATTTCCAAAGAATCGGCCCGCTACACGGTAGATGGCGAGGTTTCGCTGGGCATTAAGGGCGGCGCCTCGGTTACGATTTTGGTAAAGGACCACCGGTTTACCACCCTAAAACAGCCGGCCGAAAACCCGCGCGCCGTTATGGAGTTTGCCAGCTTAGAGCTGGCGCACGGCCTGTTTGCCGGCGAGGTTTCAACCGTAAACGAAATGTGCAAGGGCACCATTCGGCTGAGCGGCATGATTTCAATGTTAGATAATATTAACCGTATTTTAGACCGGGTTTCGGTTTACTTAGCCTAAGTAGGAGGAGTTTAAAATGGCAGAATTTAAAGAATATTCGCATGAAAAAAGCCGTGCCTGGTTCGACCGGGCTTTAAAGGTTATTCCCTCCGGCGTGTACGGCCACCAAGGCCCTTCCGAGGGGCTGTTTTTGCCTATGGAAAAATGGCCGCTGATTAGCTCCCGCGCAAAGGGCGCCTATTTTTGGGATATGGACGATAACCGTTATTTAGACCTTATGTGCGCCTACGGGCCGAATGTTTTGGGATACAACGACCCGGATATTGATGCCGCCGCCATTGCCCAGCTTAAAGCTGAAAACTGCGTAACCGCCCCCTCTTACAAAATGGTTGAATGTGCCGAGCTGTTGGTAGATACCGTTGCCTGCGCCGATTGGGCGTATTTTATGAAAAACGGAACCGACGCCACCACCTTTTCGGTTTTGTGCGCCCGCGCCCACACCGGCAAAAAAAAGATCTTTTTTTTAGAGGGCTATTACCAGGGCAGCGACCAGTGGGCCATGAAGGTAGATTACCCCGGTATTTTGCCCGAGGATGTTGCCAACAACCGGGTTATTCCGTGGTTTGATTTAAACGCTTTACAGCAGGCTTACGACGCCTGCAACGGCGATGTTGCCGCCCTGATTGCCCAGCCGTACGACCACGGCAATTTTGCCGATAACCGGGTAGCCAACCGGGAATATTGGCGCCAGGTGCGTGAATTTTGCGACAAGCACGGCATGCTGCTGATTATTGACGATGTTCGGGCGGGCTTTCGGTTAGATTTAGCCGGCTCCGACCACTACTACGGCTTTAAGGCTGATATTATTTGCTTTTGCAAAGCGCTGGCCAACGGGTACAATATGTCGGCTGCCTGCGGCGGAGAGCATTTAAAAGCCACCGCCTCCTCCCTTTCCTTTACCGGCTCCTACTGGATGAGCGCCGTGCCCTTTGCCGCCTGCATTGCAACCCTAAACAAAATGAAAGCGTTAGACACCCCGCGCCTGTTTCGCGAAAACGGCACCAAGCTAACCGAGGGCTTTAAGGCTGCCGCAGCCGAGCACGGGTTTGAGTTGGTTGTTTCGGGCGAGCCGGCATTGTTTTACTTGCGCATTGCGAATGATAACAGCCTTATGCTGCATCAGGAGTGGGTGGCCGAATGCGTTTCCAGAGGGCTGTTTATTGCCTCGCACCACAACCACTTTTTAAACGCCGCCATTGGGCCCGGGGAAATTGAGCTGGCAACCCAAATTGCCGAAGATGCCTTTGCGGCTGTTGCCAAAAATCACCCCGAAATACAAAAAGGTTAAGTCTGCAAAAGCCGTAAAATAAAGGAAACACAGCTCGGTACGGCGTTTGGCTTTTTCCCGGTTCACCATGGCGCGCGGTCGAACCCGCCTAAAAGGGCAAAATATTTTTTGCCTGCCCAAATAAACCGGGCATACTACAAAAAACGGGCTGCAAAGCGCCCACTGGGCGCTTTATTGGCTCACACAACGCTAAAGCTGCCCAACCGGGTACCGGCAGTCCAAAAACCAAACCCGCCAAAGCGGGCGCCCAAAAGGGCTAATTGGCAGTTCAACGCTGCCAAAGCCTAGCGCAGCCAACAGCAAAAAGCCACACCGTGGCACGGGCGGTAATACAAGGTTACACTTGGCGTTTGTTGACCGGTTGTGCCCTTTACCAACTACTTTTTGGGGGAATAAAAATGGAGTTTACAATGCTGCCAATGCAGGTGCCCTCCACCAACGGCACCCACACCCTACAGGGTCGGGTCTACCTGCCAAACGGCCAGCCGCGCGGATATTTTCAAGTCGTGCACGGAATGACCGAACACATTGCCCGCTACCACCGCTTTATGCAGCAAATGGCGCAGGAGGGCTTTATTTGCTTTGGCTACGACCATTTAGGCCACGGCCACACGGTGCAAAACAGCAACGAGCTGGGGTACATTGCAAAGGCCAACGGCTGGAGGTACCTGGTGCAGGATGTTTCGGCCTTTTACCGCGCCGTGCAGGCGCAATACGGCAAACTGCCCTACATTTTAATGGGGCACAGCATGGGCTCGTTTATTGTGCGAAACGCCGTATATTTTGGCCTAAAGCCAACCCGCCTTATTATTATGGGCACCGGCGGCCCGCAGCCCCTTGCCGGCGCCGGGCTGACCCTTATTCGGGTTAAAAAAAGGCTGCAGGGCGAACGCCATGTTTCAAAAACCATTGATAAAATGGCCTTTGGCGCATATAATCACCGCTTTAACAAGGGCGACCCTTACAGTTGGCTTACCAAGGATGAATTGGTGCGAAAGCAGTACGCTGCCGACCCGCTTTGCACCTTTAAATTCAGCCTAAGCGCCATGCAGGACCTTATTACCCTAAGCACCCTTGCCAATAAAAATAAGTGGTTTAAAAAGGTTGCGCCCGTTTGCCCTATTTTGCTGGTTTCTGGGCAAAATGACCCGGTAGGCAGCTACGGCCGCGGGGTGCAAACTGTTTTTAACAATCTAAAAGCAAATGGCGCTAACGCCACTTTGCACCTGTACCCAACCGGGCGACACGAAATTTTAAATGACGATTGCTACAACCAGGTTGTGGAAGATATTACCGCCTTTGTTGCCCCCGTTTAAAAAACAGCAAAACAAAATAGCCGCCCCGCCAAAAACACCCGTGTGCTTTTGGCGGGGCAGCCGCTTTATGAGCTTTGTAAACATTTTTAGGCACCGCTGCCCTTGTACTTTCGCCGGGTAGCCATGCCGCCGCGAATGTGCCGCTCTTTTTTGTTGGTTTCTAATACTTTTTTCACATCGGCGTACAGCACCGGGTCGCGTTTTATCAGCCGCTCTGTAACATCTTTATGTACGGCGGTTACAAATACGAACGGTTTCGTAAAGCCTCAACTCTCTAAAGAGCTTGAGAAAGACCTCAACATTTCCGTTTCGGTCAACCTCTATTCTGTCTATCACCCGTCTTAGCTGTGCGTTGGTAATTTCCCTTAAATTGCTGATGTCCTCAATTTCTTTAAATGTGTCGGCGAGTATCATTTGCAGTCGGTCGCCTTTGGTCAGGTGCTGTTCCACCATTTTAAGCTCCTCCTGCAGCCGGTTCATCTCCTGCTTGTCTCCGCCGATTTTCAAGTTCAATTCTTCTCGGGTAATAAGGTCGTCGGTATACATATCCATATACTTTTGGCGGTTGCGTTTCAGTCTTTCAATCGCTGTACGCAGTTCCTTTTCGTACGCAACATTTTCGTCCTTAGCACGGTACACCTTTTGGAATTCGTTTACCACATATTCGGTAACATTTCTCTTACTTTTTAGTATGTTCGCAAAGTACTGCTCAATAACCTCTATCAGTTCATTTTCATCAACCGATACAGCATTCGGGCAACTGTCCGCACCCCTGTTATGCCCCGAGCAGACCCACCTAATATAGGTGTTTTTGTAGGTGCGCACGCATCTTCTGAACGACCAACCGCAATCTTTACATTTTATCAGCGTGGAGAAAAGATGCTGATTGCTGTGCCGCTCTTTATCCACCCGAAATTTTTTACCTCGATCCGCTTTAAGCCTTCCTGTCTCGGCAAAGTCCTCTTCGCTGATAATGCGAAGATCGGGGCGGTCTGCCACATACCATTCATCCCCATTTTTCAAGGTGCGTTTGCCTGTAAGAAAGTCGGAAACCTCTTCTTTTCCGTTTACGATTTTTCCGGTGTAAAGTTCGTTTTCAAGAATTCGGCAAACCGCATTTTGCGACCACTCGCAGCCTCGTTTGGTTTTGATTCCACGGGCGTTGAGCATAGCGGCTATTTTAGCCGCACCGTAGCCCTCGTTTAAATACCACCGGTAAATTCGACGAACCACATCGGCCTCCGCTTTGTTGATCGTCAGATTAAAATAATCGCCGATCGTTTTATCGTACCCGAACACAATGTTCGGCACTCTGCCTTTTTCAGCGTTTATCTTTTTGCCGAACTTTACACGCTTGGAGGTGTTTGCGCTTTCCTCCTGCGCTAACGCACCGAACACGGTAAGTACAAATTCGCTGTTGCCCATACTTGTCATATTCGCCGTTAAAAACTGCGTTTCTATGCCGAGCGATTTTAATTTTCTTATGTTCTGGAGCAGGTCAACGGTATTCCTCGCAAAGCGCGAGATGTCTTTTACAACCACCATATCAAACAGTCCGCTTTCGGCGTCCGTCATCATTTTAAGAAACTGCTTTCGGTTTTTAATTTTTGTTCCCGATAAGCCTTCGTCGGCATACAGTTTTACAAGCCTGTCCCCCGAACGGTCGGTGTATTCCTTAAAAAAGTTTTTCTGCGCTTCCAGCGAATTTAACTGGTCTTCCTTTTCGGTTGATACACGGCAGTAAGCCGCTATATTCATAAAAATTTCTCCTTTCCTGCAATTTTGTGACAACACAATACCACAATCGTTTTCACAAGTCCAGCGAATAATCGCTATTCTTTTTTATAAAAGCCACCCTGCTTTACGCAGAATGGCTCATTGCTTTTTCGCTGTTCTGAACAGCGGTTTTTATCGCTTTTTCAACCCTTGGTTTGTTTGCCTCTATAAAAAATTTTAAAAGCATTTCGGCGGTGTCCTCCACCGAGTTTGGATTGTTGAACGAATAGTTCAGCCTAATCTTTCCCACGGTGCGGTCGCCTGCCTTTCGATTCTTTTCTTTTATAATACATACTATGCTCACGCCGTTTCGATTAGCACAGTAAATTTTCATTCACCACTCCCTTTTATAAAATCAAAGACATCCCTTGCTCGTATTCCTCCTGCGTTGAATAGCACCGGGATATAATTTTAATGTAAAAAACACCTTCGGGGTGAGAAGGTGCTTTGAACGAAAATATATAAATATCCCTTTTACACAAAATGCGGTGAAGTTATGCAGTTGCAAAGTATGAAAATCTGACTGTATTTAACCTTGGAAAAGAACGGTATTATAAAAAGATATATCATAACAAAATCGAACGGGCAGAAGTTGCCTGCTGCGGCGATTATGGATACATAGAATTCTCCGAATTTAATTGCAGAAAAGGAACTGAGAATAATTGAGGGTGAGAATTAGGTCTTGACGACGGCTTTAAACGGTATAGGTAAAAACGTTACGGTTGCGCTCCGCGACTTCTCCCTCGGTCTCGTTTTCGGTTCAAGGGCGAAGCCGACGCGCTAAC
>URRK01000047.1 GCA_900550315.1 uncultured Oscillospiraceae bacterium
GCTGCGTAAGTTTAAATTGTTTTTTGCTCAAAGCCGTTAAAATTTTGCGGTTTTGGTTTAGTGCTGCTTTCCTAAGCTGTGAATGTTGTAGGAAAGCCGCATAAGGCTATCCCCCAAATGAACATTTTCTACCGCAATGCCGGCGTGCTTTACCGAAAGGTCGCTGTGCGAAAAGTTCCAAAACCCTTTAATACCAAGGGCAATTAGGGTGTCGCAAAGCTTTTCGGCCTCAATCTTTGGAATACACAAAATAGCCGCCGTTGGAAAATTCTCTTTGCAAAATTCATCAATATCGTTAATATTGCGAACCGGAATGCCTTTAATAATGCGGCCGGTCATGGCCTCTATTTTGTCAAAAATTCCAATCAGGCGAAAGCCCTTGGTTTCAAACACCATGTGGTTTGCAATGGCGCGGCCCAAATTGCCGGCACCAATTAAAATTGTTTTTTGGGGCTGGTTTAGGCCTAAAATGCGGCCAATTTCCTGCTGCAGCTGCTCAATATTGTAGCCGTAGCCCTGCTGGCCAAAGCCGCCAAAGCAGTTTAGGTCCTGCCTAATCTGGCTGGCGGTAACGCCCATTTTTTTAGCCAGCTCGCCGGAGGAAATTCGCGTCATTCCGGCGCTTTTTAAATCCCCTAAAAAGCGGTAATACCGCGGCAGGCGCTTAATAACCAAAGCCGAAATACCGTTTGAATACTGCAACAAAATTCCCCCTTTTTAAAAACAGCAGCCGGGCGGCCGAAAGCCAACCCGGCCGTTTTGATTCTACAGGCTTTGAATGGTCTGCATTACATAATTGCCAAACTCTTGGCAGGTGCAGCCGGTATCCCGACCGGTAATTTGCAGCTTTTTCTCTTTAAACATGCAAATATCCAGCGCTTGCTCCAGCCGCTCGGCCTGTTTGTTGCGGCCAATGTGCTGCAGCAGCATAACGGCGGCCCGCAGCATAGAGCACGGGTCGGCGTACTGGGCGCGTCCCTCCTTTACCATGCGGGGGGCAGAGCCGTGAATAGCCTCGAACATAGCGTAGCGCTTACCAATGTTGGCGCTGCCGGCTGTACCAACGCCGCCCTGGAACTCGGCAGCCTCATCGGTAATAATATCACCGTACAAATTCGGCAGCACAAAAACTTTAAAATCGCGGCGGCGCTTTTCGTCAATTAATTTTGCGGTGGTAATATCAATGTACCAGTCGTCGGTGGTAATTTCGGGATATTCCTCCCCTACCTTTTGGCAAATTTTTAAAAACTTACCGTCGGTAGTTTTAATTACATTCGCCTTGGTAATAATAGAAACACGCTCTTTTCCGTTATTCTTGGCGTACTCGTAAGCCAGGCGGGCAATACGCTCGCAGCCCTCGGTGGTGGCAACAACAAAATCAACGGCTAAATCGTCGGTAATATGCTGGCCCTCAGAGCCAACTGCGTAGCCGCCCTCGGTATTCTCGCGAAAGAAGGTCCAATCAATGCCCTGCTCCGGCACGCGCACCGGGCGCATATTGCAAAACAAATCCAGCTCTTTACGCATGGCAACATTAGCGCTTTCAATATTCGGCCACTCATCGCCCGCGCGGGGGGTGGTGGTGGGGCCTTTTAAAATAACATGGCACTTTTTCAGCTCGGCTAAAACATCATCCGGAATAGCCTTGCCGGCAGCAGCACGGTTTTCAATGGTCAGGCCGTTAATGGTACGAAATTCCACCTTGCCGGCCTCTACCTCGTCCTTTAATAAAAATTCCAGCACGCGGGCGGCCTCGTTGGTAATTACCGGGCCAATGCCGTCGCCGCCGCAAACGCCAATAATCAGTTTATCTAACTTTTTGTAATCGGTGTATTCCTTTTCGGCGCGAATACGCTCGGCGCGCTCCTGCTGCTTACGAATAAGCGCCTCAAACTTTTCTACCGCTGTTTTAATTTGCAATTCTTTGTTCATGAATCATTACTTCCTTTCTGCGCAAATGCGGGTGTAATTTAACAGGCCGCCGCACAACAGCATTTCGGCCGACCGATTGGAAAAACCGGTGTTTAGCTGGTAAGTGTGGCCCTTGGTTTTGTTTAGAAGGGTTACGGCCTTGGCGCCGGCCTGCACCGCCTGGCGAATGTTGGAAAGCTCCAAATCGTCCATAAAATCAATATCGTTATAATCGGTGGGGTTAGCAAAGGTAAGCGGAATAATGCCCGCGTTTACCAAATTGGCTACATGAATACGGGCAAAGCTTTTGGCCACAACCGCCTTAATGCCTAAATACAGCGGCACCAGCGCAGCGTGCTCACGCGAGGAGCCCTGGCCGTAATTTTCGCCCCCTATAATAATGCCCTTGCCCTCTTTTTTGCAGTTAGCGGGGAAGTTTTCATCGCACCGGGTAAAGCAAAAGTTTGACATATACGGAATATTAGAGCGGAACGGCAAAATTTTGGCGCCGGCCGGCATAATGTGGTCGGTTGTAATGTTGTCGCCAACCTTTAAAATGGCCTTGGCGACAATGCTTTCGGCCAGCGGCTCGGTTTTTGGAAAAGGCTTAATATTTGGCCCGCGCACAATTTGCACTTCGCCGGCCCGCTCTGCCGGGGCGGGCGGGTCAATTAAATTGTCGTTCACCACAAAACGCTCCGGCAGCGTAATGCCGGAAAGGTCGGTTTTTAGGGTGGTGGGGTCGGTCATGTAGCCGGTTAGCGCGGCAGCTACTGCCGTTTCGGGGCTAACCAAGTAAACGCCCGCGTCGGCCGTGCCGGAGCGGCCCTCGAAATTACGGTTAAAGGTGCGCAGCGAAACGCCGGCGGAATTTGGCGCTTGGCCCATGCCAATGCAGGGGCCGCAGGCGCACTCTAACACGCGCACCCCGGCGGCAATAATTTTAGCCAGCGCCCCGCACTGCGAAAGCATATACAGCACCTGCTTAGAGCCCGGCGCAATGCCAACGCTAACGGTGGGGTCAACGGTTTTACCGTCTAACAACGCGGCAACCTTTAGCATATCAAACAGCGAGGAATTGGTGCAGCTGCCAATTAAAACCTGGTCTACCTTCAGCTTGCCAATTTCTTTAACCTTTTTCACATTATCGGGCGAATGGGGCATGGCGGCCAGCGGCTCTAAGGCCGAAAGGTCTACGGTAATTTCTTTGTCGTAAACGGCATCGGGGTCGCTGTGCAGCTCGGTAAAATCCTGCGCGCGGTCCTGGGCGGTTAAAAAGGCCTTGGTTACTTCGTCGGCCGGAAAAATGGAGGTAGAAGCCCCCAGCTCGGCGCCCATGTTGGTAATGGTAGCCCGCTCCGGCACCGAAAGGGTTTGAACCCCCTCGCCGGCGTACTCTACCACATAGCCAACGCCCCCCTTTACCGAAAGCTGACGCAAAACCTCTAAAATAATATCTTTCGCCGAAACAAAGGGGCGCAGCCGGCCCAAAAGGTTAACCCGCAGCATTTTTGGCATTGGAATATGGTACGCGCCGCCGCCCATGGCCACCGCAACATCCATACCGCCGGCACCCATGGCCAGCATGCCCATGCCGCCGCAGGTGGGGGTGTGCGAATCGGAGCCGATGAGCGTTTTGCCCGGCGCCGAAAACCGCTCTAAATGAACCTGGTGGCAAATGCCGTTGCCGGGGTGCGAATAATAAATGCCATGTTTTTTACATACCGACTGTATGTACCTGTGGTCGTCGGCGTTTTCAAACCCGGTTTGCAGGGTATTGTGGTCAATGTACGCAACCGAGCGCTCGGTTTTTACCCGATCAACCCCCATGGCCTCAAACTCTAAATAAGCCATGGTCCCGGTGGCGTCCTGCGTTAGGGTCTGGTCAATTTTCAGGCCAATATCCTGCCCGGGAATCATCTCGCCCTCTACCAAATGGGCGGCAATTATTTTTTGTGCAATGGTTTTTCCCATTTTCATTCTCCTTTACCTATTGTTCCGGCAACCCCTAAACGCCCGGTTTTAGCGTTTAAAGGGCGGCCTTGGTTTAAAAAATTTACCTAAACGGCAGCTTGGAGCTTAGCAATTTTTAACGCACAAAAAGCGGTAAAAAGCCGCGTTTACTGCCCGTTTAGGGTTAGGCAACACCCCGCCTAAAGGCGGCAATTTTGCTAAATTCGGCCAAGTCTTTTTGCTTTTAGCCAAACAGCCGGCTTTGCCGGGCGGCTAAAGGCTAATTCTGCTCTTTGGGGGCTACGGCAATTTCAAGCTCCTGCAGCTGCTGCGGGTCTACCTCGGCGGGGGCACCGCTCATAAGCTCGCTGGCGTTTTGCACCTTTGGAAAAGCAATCACATCCCGCAGGCTTTCGCTTTGCGACATAAGCATTACTAAGCGGTCTAACCCAAGGCCCATACCGCCGTGCGGCGGGGCGCCGTATTTAAAGGCGTTTACCAAAAAGCCAAACTTTTCCTCGGCCTGCTGCGGGGTAAGCCCCAGCGCGGCAAACATTTTTTGCTGCAGCTCCGGGTCGGTAATTCGAATAGAGCCGCTGGAAAGCTCTACCCCGTTTAGTACTAAATCGTACGCTTTGGCGTAAACCTTTTCCGGTGCGGAATCTAAGTACTGCACACATTCATCCAGCGGGGCGGTAAAGGGGTGATGCATGGCGTTATAGGTGCCGGTTTCCTCATCAAACTCAAAAAACGGGAACTCGGTGATCCACAAAAATTTGTTTTGCTTTGGAATAATGTTTAGCTTGCGGGCAACCTCTAACCGCAGCGCCCCCAAGGTGGAAAGGGCCGTGGCTTTACGGTCGGCAATTATGAAAACAACATCCCCCTGCTCGGCGCCGGCGCGGGCCAAAATGGCGGCAAACTGCTCCTCGGTTAAAAATTTGGCAAACGAGCAGCTGGGCGTTTGCTCGGCCCAGCGCACAAAGGCCAGGCCCTTAGCGCCAATGCCGCGCACATACTCGGTCAGGCGGTCAATTTCCTTTCGGGTTAAAACGGCGGCAGCGTTTTTAGCGGTAATGCAGCGCACCGTGCCGCCCGATTTTACCGTATCGGCAAAAACGCCAAACCCGCAATCGGCCACCAGGTCCGAAAGGTCCCGCAGTTTCATGCCAAAGCGTACATCCGGCTTGTCGGAGCCGTAATTTTCTAAGGCGTCGTTATACTTCATGCGCTCAATGGGCTCGGTAATTTCCTCCCCCAATACATTTTTAAACAGGTATTTAATAAACTGCTCCCCAATTTGCAAAACATCCTCCATTTCTACAAAGGACATTTCAAGGTCAATTTGGGTAAATTCGGGCTGACGGTCGGCGCGCAGGTCCTCATCACGGTAGCAGCGCGCTAACTGCACATAGCGGTCGAACCCCGAAAGCATTAACAGCTGCTTGTACAGCTGGGGCGATTGCGGCAGCGCGTAAAACGCGCCCGGATGCACCCGGGAGGGGACTAAGTAATCTCTTGCGCCCTCGGGGGTAGATTTAATCAGCGTAGGGGTTTCAATTTCTAAAAATCCGTTTTGGTCAAAAAAGTCCCGCGCAACCTTGGCAATGCGGTGCCGCAGCATAATGTTTTGCTGCAGCTTGGGGCGGCGAAGGTCTAAGTAACGGTACTTCAGCCGCAGCTCGTCCTTGGCTTTGGTGGCGTCTAAAACCTCAAACGGCGGGGTTTCGGCCGCGCCTAAAATGCGCAGATCCTGCACAAACAGCTCCAGCTCTCCGGTTTTAAGCTCGGTGTTTACCGAAGAGCGGCGGCGCACCACGCCCTGCGCCATCAACACAAACTCGCTGCGCACGGCAAAGGCCTTTTCAAAAACGGCGCGATCGGTGTGGTCGTCAAACGCCAGCTGTAAAATACCGGTGCGGTCGCGCAGGTCAATAAAAATCAGCTGCCCTAAGTCGCGCTGCCGCGCGGCCCAGCCGCAAACCGTAACGGTTTTTTTCAAATCGGCCGCGGTAACCTCGCCGCAGTAATGGGTGCGCTTCAGGCCGGTCATTTTATCTAACTTCATGGTTAAAAATCCTCTCCAACAAATGGCTGCGGCAAAATCCGCCAAGGCCAAATGCACAATAATATTTAAATTGAACAATAAAAATTAAAGAATATTAAAATACGAACAGGCGAACCTCGCGGCCCGCCCGTTTACGGTGCGTTTTTATTATTTGGTGCGCAAAATCTCACGCCAATCTAAATCGCCGCGCTCTAAGCCGTGAATTAAAACCTCGGCGGTGGCAATGTTGGTGGCAACCGGAATGTTGTGAACATCACAAATATTCAGCAAAACCTTTTCGTCCGGCTCGCTGGGCTTACGGTCTAATGGATCGCGGAAAAATAAAACCAGATCAATTTCCTCGCAGCTAATACGGGAAACAATTTGCTGTGCGCCGCCTTGTGCGCCACTTAAAAAACGGGTAATATCCAACCCTGTAGCCTCCGCCACCAGCTTGCCGGTTGTGCCGGTTGCAAAAATTTTGTGCCGGCTTAAAACGCCGCAATAAGCAATGCAAAATTGAACCATTAATTCTTTTTTAGCGTCGTGCGCAATTACAGCAATGTTCATTTAAATTTCTAACTTCCTTTCACTTTAAATAGGCCGCAGGCAACGCCCCGCCCCAAAACAGCGGCTAAGCTTTTGCCCGCCAAAGCTGTTATTTGCAAATTTTTTTAACGCCCGGCAGGGTGTGTAAAACCTTGCGGGTTACGGGAATATCGTGCCCGGTTAAACGGGCGGCAAAGCGGTTAAAGGCCTGAGCAGCAGAGCAGTTTTTTGCAAGCGGCCGCCCCAAAAGGGTGCTTTGGTAAAGGGCCCGGCTTTCGGGTATTAGGGCAATTAACTGCGCTTTGCAGTAATCTATTACATCGTCTAAATTGCCAAGCTGGCTTTTTTTAAGCTCGGCGCGGGTTACCCGGTTTAGCACCAGCCGCACCTGCGCCACCTCAAGGCTTTGAAAGGCCTGAACGGTTTTTGCCGCGTCCCGCAGCGGAATGCTGCCGGGGTTGCTAACCACCAGACCCTCGCAAAAGCGGGGCAACAACTCGGCGGTGTTCAGCGGCCCGGCGGGCAGGTCTAAAATAACAAAATCGTACGCGTCGGTTAATTTGGTAAGCAGCGGCTTAAAGCCGGATAGTTCCGGCAGGCTGTTTAAAGGCGCCGGCAGCAGTGAAACCCCAAAGGCGCTGCTTTTTAAAATAACTTCCTGCGCGGTGCAGCGGCCTAAAAGAATGTCGGAAAGGTCAAACGCCAGGCTGTCGGTCAACCCCAGCATAAGGTCTAAGCAGCGCATGCCAATATCGCCGTCTACCAGCAGCACCTGCCGGCCCGCACGCGCCAGCGCGCTTGCCAGCTGCACCGCAACGGTAGATTTACCAACGCCGCCTTTGCCGGAGGCTACGGCCAACATTCTGCCCATAAACGCCCACCTTTTGCCTTTTGCCGCCGGTGCCGCACGGCGCCGACCCTTAAAAGGCCTAAAACTTAAACAACCACCCGGGCAACCGCACAAAACGCTGCCCGAACACAGTATTTATTTTAGCATAAAACCCGCCAATTGTAAACACCAAATTGCCGGCGCCATGCCATTTTTTTGCAATTTTTTGCGTAAAACGGACGGTTGCCGCCGGCGGCGGTGCCCCCAAAGCCCAAAACGGGCGGGCGCTACTGCTTCTTAGCCGGCAGCAGCCGAATGCCCGACCACAAAAGTATAATAATTTGCCCGGGCACACCAATGGCAAACAGCAGCCAGTAGTTGCTGCCGACCACCAAAAAGGTAAGGTAAAGCGCCGCCAAAACCGACCACATTAATAGCGAGATGATTAAAAAATTGCGGCGGCGGTTAAACCAAATGCTGTTAAACACCAACCAAACAATAAACGAAACGGGCACCGCGTAAACAAAGGTGAGCCACCGACCCGGAAGGCCACCGGTAAAAGGCTCAATAACCACAAAAATAAGGGTTGCAACCAACCAAACCAAAATAACGCTAATGGCGGTGATCATACCGTGATTGCGCAGCTTGTGCCGGCTAAGCTGGCGCCCCAGCTCGGAAAACGCCGGGTGCTCGCGGCTTAATAAATAATCTACGCTAACATGAAAAAGGTCGGCCAGCTGCTTTAGCACGGCAACATCCGGAATCGATTCGCCCCGCTCCCATTTTGAAATTGCCTTGTCGGAATAATTTAACCGTTCGGCCAGCTCGGCCTGCGTAAGCTTGCTTTTTTTGCGCAGCTGCACAATGTTTTGCGCAATAATATGTTTAAGGTCCTCCATTAAAACACCCCTTTTGCCCAGGCGGCTTTGTAACGCAAGGTGTAGAATTTATTCTACACGCTACCATAAAATTTAAATTACTTTGCTTTATTGTACCACAAAAATGCCGCTGATTCAAGCTTTTTTTGCGCATTTCTACCGCCGGTAGAGCCGCCGCTTTTTAACTCTACCGCAACCATTTTAACCTGTTTACTTTATTCTGCCGTTCGTTCAGTGACAACGGGGTTCCGTTGCGGTACAATAAACACAGCTTTTGTTGGCGGCTTTTTGCCCGGGCGGCATAACGCAAAAAACAGGCTAAAGTTTTAACAGAAAAAATTAAGCAAAAAATTTAAAGTTGTGTTTACTGTGCGCCTCTTGCCTTATGCATTTTAACCGCACACATTTTTGCTTTAACCGTACGCTTTAGGCACCTTAGCCGTACAAATTTTGCTTTTAAACCTTTGGCGTTTTACGGTAGAATTTTTGGTAACGCTAAGCTTTGTAATTTTAAATTTCGGAGGTTTTGTAATGAACAACTATGTACTTTTTACCGACAGCGCCTGTGACATTCCTGTTTCCACCTTAAACGAGTGGGGCTATAAGGTAATTCCCCTTACCCTAACCTTTGAGGGAGACGGTAAGGAATACAACGATTACGATATTGACAGTAAAGAGTTTTACAACCGTATGCGCGCCGGCGAGCACGCCAAAACCGCAGCCATTAATGTAGAAACCTTTGAGCAGGCCTTTCGCCCGGTTTTGCAAGGCGGGCAGGATATTTTATACATTGCGTTTTCCTCGGGCCTTAGCAACACCTTTAACGCCGGCCGTTTAGCGGCCGAGGAGCTAAAAAACGAGTTCCCAGAGCACACCGTTACGGTGGTAGACAGCCTAAGCGCCTCGGCAGGGTTTGGCCTTTTGGTTTACCTGGCCGCGCAGCACAAAACGGCCGGTGAAAGCTTAGCGCAGGTTGCCGATTTTGTAACCAACACCCGGCTGCACCTTTGCCACTGGTTTACGGTAGACGACTTAAAATATTTAAAGCGCGGCGGGCGCATTAGCCCAACCGTTGCCTTTGTTGGCGGCCTGCTGGGCATTAAGCCGATTTTGCACATGGATAACGAGGGCCATTTAATTAACATGACCAAAGTACGCGGCCGAAAGCAATCTATTAAAATGCTGGCCGACAAATTTGGCGAGCTGGCAAAAGACCCGCACAGCGGCCCGGTATTTATTTGCCACGGCGACTGCCGCGAGGACGCTGATCAGCTGGCGAAATTTTTGCGGGAGGACTACGGTGTTCCGGTGCAAATGACGGTAGATGTTGGCCCGGTTATTGGCGCGCACTCCGGCCCAGGCACCCTTTCGGTTTTCTTTTTAGGAAGGGAGCGGTAACCCATGAGCCGCACCCCTTTAAAAGAGCGCCTGTTGCCGGACTACACCAAAGGGGAAGAAATTTTCAACATGATTTCGCACATTGCCGGCGGTGCGCTTGGTGTAACCGCTTTGGCGCTTTGTGTTGTATTCTCCTTTTTAAAGCGGGACCCGTACGCCGTTGTTAGCTCCTTTATTTACGGTTTTTCGTTAATTTTGCTTTACACCATGTCCAGCGTGTACCACGGGCTGCGCCCCGGCCTTGCCAAAAAGGTTTTGCAGGTTTTAGACCACTGCACCATTTACTTTTTAATTGCCGGCACCTACACCCCTATTTCGCTTTGCGCCATTCGCCGGGTTGCGCCGGCAACCGCCTGGGTGCTGTTTGGGGTTGTTTGGGGCTGTGCTGCCGCGGCCACCGTTTTTACGGCAATTGATTTAAAGCGCTACGCCAAGCTTTCTATGGCCTGCTACATTGGCATGGGCTGGTGCATTGTGTTGGCCGCCAAGGCTACCATTTTGGCCATTCGGCCGGGCGGGCTTTGGCTGCTGCTTGCCGGCGGCGTTGCCTACACGGTTGGGGCGGTGCTGTACGCCAAGGGCAAAACGCACCGGTACATGCACTCAGTTTTTCACCTATTTGTGGTGTTGGGCAGCCTGCTGCATTTTTTTTGTGTTTTCTTTTATGTTATTTAGGAAGTGCTTTAAACCGGCGTTGCCACCCTACACAAAACAACTTTTAACAATTTTTCACAGGCGTCAAAGCCCCGTCTACTGGGCTTTGACCAAAACTGTTGCGATTTTGCAAAACGCGGCCC
>URRK01000048.1 GCA_900550315.1 uncultured Oscillospiraceae bacterium
GCGCGGTTCGCGGACTTTTGGGTAATTAAGATATCCTTACTGTCACACTTAAAATTTACGGCGTTACCCATGGTGCTGAGCGCCAAAAGCTCGTCCACATCGGATTTAAGCTTGATATTCAGATGATCCTCAAATACCGTAATTTTCTCAACAATCAAGCCAATGTCGCGCTTGTCGAGCTTTTCCTTTTTCAGCACCCCGTCAAAGACTTCGATAACCGTTTTTGCCTTTCGGTTGGCGGTAATCATATTGTTGCGCATATTGTTGACATCGCCGAATTGCTTTTCGAGCATTTCAATGCGGGTAAGCAGTTCTTCTTCCATCTCATCATAAAGCGCCGCCTTGGTTCGGCTTTTGGCGTCGGACAGCCCTGCGTCAATCAGCATTTTTTCTTTATACAGCGCTTTGAGCTTTGCTTTAGCCTCATTAAGCTGTGCTTCAATGCTTTCAACCGTCGCGCCGAGTTGTTCCTCACGCTCGGGCTGCTCGTCGATAGTCTTTTGCAGCTCGTCAATCATACCCTTGCAGTTATCGCGCACGCGGAGGATAAATTCCTTGAGCAGCCTGTCAAGCACATCTACGCGGATGTGGTGAGAGGTGCAGCCCTTTAAACCGCGCTTGTGGTATGTACCGCAGGTGTAGGCAGGCGAGAGGTCGGGGCGGGACATAGAGAACATCGGGCTGCCGCAATCGCCGCAGAACATAAAGCCGGAATAATCGGTGGCGTACTTCTTCTCGCCGCGATAATTGCTCTTTGAGCGCAGCTCGAGCTGCTCTTTTGTGTAGGCGAAGGTCTTGCCGTCCACAATCGGCTCGTGCGCGTTTTCTATCACGATATTGTCCTCGTTACCGAGTTTTACATCCTTGCCGTTAATGCCCTTGCGCGTGTACTTGCGCTGGCGGAGCGTGCCGATGTAAAAATCGTTTTTAAGAATGGCCTGCACCGTGATAATGCTCCATTCGTTGTGCGCAGTAAGCTTGGTTGCCTTGCCCTCGGCTTCCTTTTGGGAAATCTCATTTGCCCTCGGGGTCGGCACGCCGCTGTCAGTCAGGTGATTTGCGATTTTTTTGTAACCCCAACCGAGGTTGTAGAGCCTGAAAACCTCGCGCACAACCTCCGCCGCAGGTGGATCTATCTCGTAGGTCATTTCTTTGGTATTGGTAATGCGGTAGCCGTAGGGCACGGCGCAAATCCATTGCCCGTTTTTCTGTCGGTTATCTATCATCTGCTTAATTTTTTTCGAGGTGTCGGTAACCGGCATTTCGTTCATCAGAAATTTGAACTGAATAAGCATCCAGTCGTCGCGGGTGGGATAGTCAATATTGTCGCCTATCGAGATAATGCGAATACCCGCGTCGCGCAGCGTTTCAAGCTCCAAAAGCCCCAAGCTGTTGCGGCGCGAGAAACGGGAGAAATCCTTGACGATTAAGATACGCACATCGCCGCTTATCAGCTCTTTGCGCATTTTTTGATAGTTCTCGCGCTGAGAAAAGGTGTAGCCGCTGCGATCTCTGTCCTCGTATATTGTCAGCTCCGCGTCGGGGAACTCCTTTGATACAAAGTCGCGGATTATCCGTTTTTGGTTTTCTATACTGGTATTCTCGTGGCTGTCTTCCTGCAAATCCACCGAAATTCGGGCGTATCCGTCAATTTTCAACTTCGTTTCTCCTTGTCATATTTCTAACTAACAACATTGTAATACAACCGAAGCCAAAAGTCAATATATATCGTATAATACTAATTATTTTTATACTCGACAATTTTTGCTAAATTCCAATTTCGGAATAAACTTTTAAATTATATATCTAAATTCCGATTTCGGAATTTACTGTTGACTTTGTGGGAATAATATTGTATAATATCAATGCAGAGAATAATTGCATAGGAGGCGACCACCGTGGTACAGCGCGACGAATATTTAAATCAATTAAAAAAATGGAAAGACGAGCAGGTCATCAAGGTAATTACGGGTATTCGCAGATGCGGCAAATCCACCTTGCTTGAAATGTACCGCGACTATTTAAAGTCGGAGGGCGTTTCCGACGATAGGATAATCTCAATAAACTTTGAGGAACTGGAGTACGAGGAGCTTTCGGATTACAAGGCTCTGTACAACTATATCAAGGAGCGGCTGCACAAAACCGAGACAACCTATATCTTCTTAGACGAAATACAGCAAGTCGAAAACTTTCAAAAGTCGGTCGACAGCCTTTATGTCAAGAAAAATACCGATATTTATATCACGGGTTCTAACGCATATTTGCTGTCGGGCGAGCTTGCAACGCTGCTTTCGGGAAGATATGTGGAGATAAATATGCTGCCGCTTTCGTTTGCCGAGTTCTGTCAGATAAAAAAGAGCGGCGACAAAAACGAACTCTTTGCCGAATATATGAAAAACGGCGGACTTCCTTATATTACAAATTTCGGTGATGACAGCGAGAAAATCGACACCTACCTTGAGGGTATCTACAATACCATAATCGTTAAGGATATTGAGGAGCGGCAAAAGCGCAGGGAAAGCGACCCCAACAAGCGAAAGGTTACGGACATCGCTTTGCTTAAAAACATATCAAGGTTTCTTGCGGGTTCAATCGGCAGTCCGATATCCGTAAAAAGCATTGCGGACTATGTAACGTCAAGCGGCAGAAAGGTATCGCAGAACACGGTCGATGATTATGTCGAGGCACTGACCGAGCCGTATATATTCTATCCCGTAGAGCGATATGACGTGCTCGGCAAGCAGCTTTTAAAAAAGAATCGGAAAATGTATATCGTCGATCTCGGACTTCGCCGACATTTGCTCGCAAGGCAAAGGTATGACCTCGGGTTTTCTCTTGAGAACATAATCTATTTTGAACTGCTGCGCCGCGGTTACAGCGTGAATATAGGTAAAGTCGGCGCGGCGGAAATAGATTTTGTCGCAAGAAAAAACGACAATGTGTCTTATTATCAAGTCACCGCTTCAATGACCGAGGAGTCCACCTTTGAAAGAGAAATGTCGCCGCTCAAAGGCATAACCGACAATTACCCGAAAACGGTAATAACGCTCGACCGCTTTACCCTCGGCAACTATGAGGGCATAGAGGTCGTCAATGCTGTCGATTGGCTGCTTGATAAGTGAACCTTTTAATCAAACGCTCTGTCTGTATTCTTTCGGATACGGCAGGGCGCCTATCTTTTATCGAAATAAGCTACCTGTGAGCACCTTATGCGTTCGCTACTATTGACAAAATTGCGTTAAGTGTTTATAATAGAAAACACACGAGGTGAGTGCAAATGAAAAATGCAGCGTATAATATTATGCCCGATACGGAGAATATTCTTAAAACTATGGGCGAGCAAATAAAAATGGCACGGCTCAGAAGAAAACTGTCTGCAACATTGGTCGCCGAGCGTGCGAGAATCAGCCGCTCAACACTGTGGAAGGTGGAAAACGGCAATCCGTCGGTTGCCGTCGGTATTTACGCCGCCGTTTTGCATGCGCTCAACAATATGGATAAGGACCTTTTAAAAATCGCAGGCGACGACGAGCTCGGCAGAAAGCTACAGGATATCGAGTTGCTGCGAAGAGGTAAGCGTCAATAAATTTATGGGGAACATTTGACAGGGTAAATCCCCGCAAATGTTCCCCATTTTAAACTCTCTGCGCCTCTTTACAAGGCGTGAGTGATTATTTTACTAACCGATTTTTAAATTGCTGTTGAAATCCGCGTTTTTTCGTGATATAATATAATTCCAAAATCGGTATGGATTTTTCTGAGTACCATGCTCATTTTTCGCCATACATCCGTTTAAATCGGGTGTATGGCGATTTTTAATAGGAGGTTTTATTATGGCAAACGAAGTATTGGAAACAATCAAATCGCGCAGGAGCGTTCGCGCCTATAAGAGGGACGCCGTGCCGCAGGAACTGCTGAGGGAAATCTGCGAAGCAGGAACCTATGCCCCGACGGGCGGAGGACGGCAATCGCCGACAATTATTGCCGTTACAACCGAAAAATATCGCAATGAGCTTGCCTGCCTTAACGCGGAGATTATGGGAAAGAATACCGACCCGTACTACGGCGCTCCGGTAATTATCCTCGTTCTTGCCGAGGGAACTGCAAGCACCTTCGTTGAGGACGGCAGCTGCGTGCTTGAAAATATGATGCTCGCCGCCGCGTCGCTCGGGCTCGGTTCTGTTTGGGTACACAGAGAGCGCGAGATTTTCGACAGCGAAAAGGGCAAGGCTCTCCTGCGTGAATGGGGCCTTGACGAAACACTTCGCGGGGTCGGCAGTATAGCACTCGGCTATCCCGCTACGAAACCGGGAGAACCCGAAAAACGCAAGGACGACTATGTAGTTATTGTGTAGGATTGTGTTGCAATAAAGGAAGTGGTTAAAAATAATGAGCCAAAAGATCAAAATATCAAGTGAGATTGCCTATTTTGCCGCAATTGTTTTGCTGTCCTTGGCGGTCGCAATTCTTTCTACCGCCGATTTCGGAATATCAATGATTGTTGCACCGGCATATCTTTTAAGCTTGAAAGCCGGATTTTTAAGCTTTGGGCAAGCTGAATATGTTGTTCAGGCAATTGTATTTATTCTTCTTTGCATTGTCCTCAAAAGGTTCAGGTTTGTTTACTTCTTTTCATTCGGGACCTGCCTTATCTACGGATTTGTGCTTGACCTATGGAGAAAAATTCCGTTTCTGAATCCTGCGGCAACGCCGCCCGGAAGTATGAACCTGCCGCTTCGTATTGCAATGTTTGTTATCGGTATGATACTCACATCCTTTTCTGTTGCGCTGTTTTTTAAAACCTACCTTTTCCCGCAGGTGTATGACTTTTTTGTGAAAGCGGTTTCCTGTAAATACGGGATAAAGCTATCCCGCCTGAAAACAATCGTAGATCTCTCATGCCTTACGGCAAGCGTAATTATGACATTTGCATTTTTCGGCGAAATCAGAGGCATAGGTTGGGGTACTCTTATCATGGCTCTTTTAAACGGCACTGTAATAGGCTATTTCTCAAAGCTGCTTGATAAAGCCTTTGACTTTCAGCCGACTTTCACACGGTTTGCCGCCATGTTCAAATTGGGGACTGTGGCGTAGCTGCGAATTTCAGCATACAAAAACCTCCGTATTTCTGTTAAGCAATACGGAGGTTTTGTTTATACTAAGCTATGTGCGCGGCAGACTGCCGCTCCCAATTTACCTCGCGTCGCGCGATTTTGAAGTCTTTGCGCGCGGTGCTGCCGGGTTATTAAGATTGTAGGCAAGCAGCTCTTTGACGGTTCCGTTTACCGTGACGGTTATTCTGCCTGACGTTTGAAAAGGCAATAAAGTTTTGAACTTAAATCGAATTGTTCCAACCTATCTTGACAGTGTTTTTTCTATTTGCGGCACCTTCATGTCGCAATGAGCTTTGCAATAGAATCAACTTGCTGTTTTGTCAACCGCTTCCTGCACAGTAATTTTTTGTAGAAACCCTTTGCGCAGCATAATCATAGCACGGTCGACCGGATTCTATTTTAATAATATGCCTACATTGTTAACGACGATAAAATTAACAGGATTACCGCTTTACTCATCAATTATTATTCTTACAATATCCTCAAATGCTTTTTTGCATTTATCCTGGCTACGCTGCTCCATTCCATAAGCGGTTTTATTGGAATTTTGAACTGTATAATTAGATAAGAATTGTACTAAGTAATTTATATCGTTTTTCGAAAACAATGCATAGTATACATACCGCTCCTCCTCAACACCTTTTTCTTTGTTAAATCGGGTTTGGTAAACATAGCAAACGGCGGTGTTTTTCCCGCTAATCACAGAACCGGCCTTTGAGCCCTTTATGGCTTCTATTTCATTTACCGCCATTCTAATAGATTCTGTGGATATTCTGTTAAAGTTTTTTACTGCAACAACATTTAACACGCAGTTTTCATATACCGGGGCTTCTAAACCTATTCCGGTAGTCGTTGGGTTTTCGCCGTTTTGAAACAGAATACTGGAAAGGCTGTTGTTAAGGTTTTGCGGTAACCCAGATAAGGTAGGCAAGAAGGAGTTTTTATTGCCTAAATATGATACGATTTCGCTGTATCTTTTTTCATCCGTATCCGTTTCACTGCATTTTCTCGAAAAAGTAGCTTTGCCGTCATTGTCAAATACCGGGTGACAATCCCGGCGCAAATTGCTTGCATTGTACAGTGCTGAATAGATATTCTTAACATCAGCAGTTACATTTTTTATTTGGTTGTAAGCAAAAAAACCGTTAGCATATTTTGAAACAGGCACTTCTTTCGGAATGTATTGAAGCTTCTCTTCATAAGGATATGCCTTTTCTCCCGCACGGTTTATACTTTCTTCCAGCCGATTATCGGCTCCCAATTCAGCTGAAATTTTTGTACTATTCATGTTAAACCAACCAAATTGCAATGTGCCAATTCCTATTGCCAAAAGTGCTGCAAACGCAGCGAGCAAAGTACACAGTAGTTTTTTCCTTTGGCCGGGTTTGTATAATTTTTTTCCTTCAAGTCGTTTAGAAACCGTTTTATTATGTTTATTCATGCCGCAAATCATTTTCATGAAAACTCCACCCTTTCTTTATCTAAGAGTATTTTACCATAATTTCGGGTATATGTAAACTTTGGATTAACTTTTAAAATGAATGCCGGTTTCAAGGCCCTATTTTTAAATTTACCTGCAACCGGTTAAATTTCAGCTTTTCAAAGGTAAAACCCCGAGTTAACATAGTGCTATTTTAGGCTTACAAAGGCAAAACGGCAAAGACAAATATGGGTTGTAAAAACGCAAATAATTATTGCCTGTAGAGGAAAAATAAGGTATAATAGACTTTGCAAAGAAACTTATCGAAAATAGTTATTATAAAATAAAAGGTCCCGATGAGTACAGAAAAAATCTGAAACTCAACGGGGCTTTTTTGTTTGCATTTTTAATCGTAACCGCACATTTCAGCACAGCAACCCAAGATTACAACATAGCATTTTTTCAAAAAAAGAGCCGTGGTCTTGTGAACCACGGCTTAATTTTTTTCGTAGAGTTGGCCACTCTAAGAAGCCAACATTTACCACATTTGCAAGACAAGTATAACATAGGAAAGTAAAAAACGCAAGGGGGAAAGTGAATTTTCTAAGTTTTTCCATAAAAGTTCTCTGATTTTTTAAATATTTTTGATATGTTTTGAAATGCTTAAAAGCCTTTTGCAGTCTAAACAGCAGTCAGAATACAAGAGAATTTAAATGTTACTGCTTGTTGCAGCTTGATACGCCAATTGCGGACAACAGAAATTTAATTTGGAGGAATCGGTAATGCGAAAAGGTGAAAACATTTTTAAACGAAAAGACGGACGATGGGAAGCCCGGTATATTAAGGGCTATGAGCTATCCGGCAAGGCAAAATACGGTTATTGTTACGGAAAAAGCTATAAACAGGCTAAGGAAAAGGTAACTGCCTGTAAGGCGGCGCTGCTTGCGGGCCAACCCGCACCGAAAGCCGGGCCGCGCCGCCGCTTTGCCTATTATTGCGATGAATGGCTGAAAATTCGTAAAAGTAAGATCAGAGAGTCAACTTACATTAAATATAACACCATTCTTGAAAAGTATATTAAACCAAAGTTGGGCAGCTGCATTCCGCTTGGTATTTCTACCGGTATGGTAGAGGAGTTTACACAGCAGCTTTTATTTGATGAAAAACTTTCCGTTAAAACGGTACACGATATATTAGTACTGCTGCACGGTTTGTTAAAGTACACAGCTCTGCAGTTTCCGGGGCTTTTTCCGGCAATTGAAATGAACTACCCCAAAGAAAACCGAAAAGAAATGCGTGTGCTTTCCCGCAGCGAGCAGGAAAGGTTTGTAAAGTTTTTGCTGAAAGATACAGACCCCTGCAAATTCAGCGTGCTGCTTATGCTGCTCAGCGGTATGCGCATTGGGGAGCTTTGCGCTCTGCAATGGAAAAACATTAATCTGCGGGAACAAACCATTTGCATTACCGCCACTTTACAGCGACTCCGCGATACGGCAGCGGCCAACAGGGCCCGCACCCGAATTGTTATTGGCGCCCCGAAAAGCGACACTTCTATGCGAACTATCCCCATGACCGATTATGTTACGGAACTTTGCAGTCGGTTTCAAGCCAAAAACACGGCATATATTCTTACCGGAACAGAGGAATATATGGAGCCGCGCACCCTACAGTATCGCATAGCTAAATATACAAAAGAGTGCGGGCTGGAGGGCGTACACGCCCATACATTACGGCACACCTTTGCCACAAGGGCTGTAGAAGTCGGGTTCGAGATCAAATCGCTTTCGGAGGTTTTAGGGCACGCCAATACCTCTATTACCTTAGAGCGTTATGTTCATTCGTCTATGGAATTAAAACGGGAAAACATGGACAAGTTAACAGCCGTTGGTTTTTGAGTTATTCGCAGTCGGGTTTTTGTGTCAAAAAAGCAAAAAAACCGAAAAAATGCGCCATTTTACCGCTAAAAAAGAACTTTTTAAACAGAGTGGCCAACTCCACGAAAAATATTACGCCGGCGGACCGGCACCACAAAAAGCAACATATTGTTTTTTGCGGCCTTGCTGTGGTAAATACTACATATTTCGACAACGGAGGCGAAATATATGGTACCAAAGGAAAATATGCGGCAGGCGATTATTGACGCTGCCGTTGCAATTGTTGCCCAATACGGACTTGACAAAACAACCACCAGACTGATTGCAACCGAAGCGAATCTGAATGAAATGTACCTTTACCGTTGTTTTAAAAATAAGGAGGACATTTTAAGCAAAGCGTTTTACGCCAAAGATGTTGATTTTGTAAGGCATATACATAAAGCTTTGCCTGTTATGCGGGCAACAACTTTAACCTGGAAGGAGCGCTGCTTTCAGCTTTGGAAAACCTGCTGGGAGTTTGTTCTTAAAAAACCGGACGATTGCCGTTTTTACATTCAGTATTACTATTCCGCAAATTGCAAAAAGTATGCATACGCCGAACATTTAAAGCTGTACAAACCGCTAATTAACGAAATAAGCTTTGCTTTTAAGGCAGAAACCAATGTGGTTATGCTTTTGCACCAGATATTTGATACAATGTTATCCTTTGCCGAGCGGGTACAAACCGGGGAGTTCCCCAATAATGAGGAAACAACAAAAGCAACCTTTCGGCAGGTGTTTGGCTTTGTTGCCATTAACGCACTGCCGGAATTGCTGGAGGCAGATTGGGCGGAGACTTAATGAACCAAACCTTTAAAAAAATTTGGAATGTTATTGGCACCGTACTGGTTGCAATTGTACTTTTACTTGCAGTTGCCTTGGTAGGCGTGCGGCTTGTGGGCTTAAAAACTTACGCGGTTGTTTCCGGCTCTATGGAGCCCACCTACCCTACCGGGTCGCTGCTTTATGTAAAAAAGGCAAACGCGCAGGAGTTAAAGGTTGGCGAAGCCATTACCTTTATGCTGGATGAGAACTCCGTTGCTACGCACCGTATTATAGAAATTATTCCAGACCGTGCAGATAGCAGTGTTTTGCGCTTTCGCACCAAGGGCGATGCCAACAACACACCGGACAGTACCCCCGTGCATTGCAAAAATGTTATTGGTAAGCCGGTGTTTTCTGTTCCTTACCTTGGGTACTTTGCCCATTTTGTGCAAAACCCGCCGGGTTCGTACGCCGCAATTGGGTTTGCCGTTATTTTGGCGGCACTTGTGTTCCTGCCGGATTTGTTAAACGGAAAAGGAAGCAAGGGCAGAAAAGCTGCCGAAAACAAAGGGGTAACGCCGTAAGGCTCCCAAATATATTTTCAGGAGGTTTTTGTAATGAGAGCAAAAACAAAAGTAGTAGCATTGTCACTTTGTGCGGTAATGCTTGTGGCAGCTTCGGTAGCTACAACAATCGCTTTCTTAAAATCAAGCGATTCCGTTAAAAACACTTTTACGGTTGGTAAAGTGTCAATCACATTAGACGAAGCAAAGGTCAACGAATACGGCCAAACCACCGGCGAAGTGCGCGTAAAAGAAAATACTTATAAGCTGATTCCGGGGCACGAGTACACCAAAGACCCTACCGTACACTTAACGGCCGGCAGCGAAAAAAGCTACCTGTTTGTTAAGGTTGAAAACGGACTTTCCGCCATTGAGGACGACACAAAAATTGAGACCCAAATTCTTGCCAACGGCTGGGAAAAGCTGAATAATGTTGCCGGCGTTTACTACCGGGAAGCAGAAGCAACCGCCACAAATGCCGATTACCCGGTTTTCGGCAACTTTACGCTGGCCGGTAATGCAGACGTTGCGGGCTATGCAGAC
>URRK01000049.1 GCA_900550315.1 uncultured Oscillospiraceae bacterium
CGTCCCAAACCAAAAATTAAACCAAAATTAATAGCCCAGTTCCTCGTCGCACAGAATAACCTTAATGCGGCCCTTTTGCTGCTGCCAGCCCAACACGGTGTAGCTGCTGCAAATGCGCTGCGGGGCGCTGCAGCCGCTGCACAACCCGGTTTTGCCCTGCTGCAGCGCAAGGCACTGCCCCGTTTTGGCGCAGGGGGTTTGGCAGCCCAAGCGCTTGGCGTTTTGCGGGGCAGCAACCGCCTTTACCCGCTGCACCGCGGCCGAAAGGTCCGGCACAATTTTGTTAACCCCGGCAACCACAATAACGCTTTTGGGGCCAAAAATCATGGCCGAAACGCGGTTGCCGTTGCCGTCTACATTATAAAGCTCGCCCTGCTGCGTAATGGCATTGGCCGAGCAAATAAAAACATCGGCCAAAAAGCTTTGGCGCATAACATCCAGCGCCTGGGCCCGGGTAAGGCCGGGGGCGTAACGGTTTTGCAGCCGGTACTCCGGGCGGGCAACCAGCTCTAACACGCCGGTTTGCTTTAAACTCTCCGACCCGCCAAGACCAATGCTTTGCCCGGGCTTAAGCAGCGCCTTTACCTGCGCTAAGGCCTCGGCCTTTGTGGCGCAGTAGTACGGCTGCATATTGTTTTCGGCCAGTGCGGCCAGCGTAGCTGTAATTTGCTCTTTCAATTTTTTCACCTCAAAGCGTTTTGTAAAGGCTTTAAACCCTTTGCCTAAAATTAGTTTAAAAAAATTTAGGCCGTTAACCTAATTATTTTAACCCTGCCAGGCCGCCTGTCGCCGCGCAAAAAACAATGCGCTAAAAGCGGCCCTTTTGCCGGTAGGCCCTGTAAGGTGCCGACAAAACAAATAACGGCTTTACCCGGTAATGGTTCCGCCGCCCAGCACGGTTTCGGCGCTGTAAAACACGGCGGCCTGCCCGGCCGTTACGGCGCGCTGCGGTTCGGCAAATTCGGCCAAAACGGTTGTTTCGTCTACCGGGTGCAGGGTGCAGGCGGCCTCCCTTTGGCTGTAACGCAGCTTGCCGGTACACTGCACCGGCGCGGTTAGCCGCCCTACCGCAATGGGGTTAAAATCCCGCACTAACACGCGGTTTTTAAACAGCCCGTTTTCCTCCCCTAAGGTTACCCGGTTTTCGGCCGTGTTTTTTTGCAGCACATACATGTGCTTGCCAAAGCCCATGCCAAGCCCGCGCCGCTGGCCAATAGTGTAGCGAATGGCGCCGCGGTGCCGGCCAATTACCCTGCCGGCTTCGTCCACAAAATCGCCCTGCGGGTAGGGGTAGCCCAGCCGCCGCTCAATAAACGCGGCGTAATCGCCGTCCGGCACAAAGCAAATGTCTTGGCTGTCGGGCTTTTGGGCGTTTTGAAAGCCCTTTTCGGCGGCAATTTGCCGCACCTGCTTTTTGGTAAGCCCCCCTAAGGGGAACAGGGTGTGCGCCAGCTGCTGCTGGGTTAAGCTGTAAAGCACATAGGTTTGGTCTTTGCTGCCGTCGGCCGCCTTTTGCAGCAGGTAGCGGCCGCCGCTTTTTTGCACCCGGGCGTAATGGCCGGTGGCAATGTGGTCCATCTCCAGCAGCGTGGCCCGGTTTAACATTTCTTTAAATTTTATATATCGGTTACAGTCAATACACGGGTTGGGGGTTTGCCCGTTTAAGTAGCTTTGCACAAATTTTTCTACCACGCACTGCTCAAACGGCTCGGTAAAATTAAAAACATAGTGCCGCAGCCCTAAGCGGTCGCAAACCGAGCGGGCGCTTTCTACCTCGCTCAGCGAGCAGCACACCCGGGCGGTGGGGTCCTGCGGCTCCTCGGAAACCAGGCGCAGCGTAACCCCACTCACGGTGTAGCCGGAATCCATTAAAAGGGCCGCCGCCACCGAACTGTCTCCCCCGCCGCTCATACCAACTAAAACCTTATTGTTCATACTTACTCCAAATCAAAAAATTTTTTAGCGTTGCCGTAGCAAACACCCTCTACCAGCTGCTTTAAAGCCGCCGGGCTGTTTGGGTACTCCCCGTTTTCTACCAAATTGCCTAAGTAATTGCAAAAAATGCGGCGAAAATATTCGTGCCGCGGGTAGGAGAAAAAGCTGCGGCTGTCGGTTAACATGCCAACAAAGCAGCCCAGCACCGAAAGCTCGGAAAAGCTTTTTAACTGCTGCTCTATACCGTTTTTGGTATCGTTAAACCACCAGGCGGCACCCTGCTGCACAAAGCCGGCCGTGCCCGGGCGGCAAAATGCGCCGCACAGCGTGCCAACGGTAATATTATTGGCCGGGTTAATGGGGAACAAAATTGTTTTGGGCAGCACACCCTTTTGGTAAAGGCTGTTTAACAGCAGCGCCAGGGCCTCGGCGTCGTTTTGGTGGCCGGCGGTATCAAACCCCGTGTCGGCCCCAAGGGCGGCAAACTGCGCCGAGTTTACATTGCGCAAAACGCCAAAGTGAACCTCCCAAACCCAGTTTAGACGTTTGTAGTGCGGCACCAAAAACTGCTGCACAAAGGTTTTGTAGCCGTTTACCTCGTTTTGCGTTAGCGCCTGCCCGTGCAGGGCCTTTTGCAAAATTTGCTCGGCCTGTTCGGCGGTAATTTCGTAAAAGGGAACATAATCTAACCCGTGGTCGCACGCGCGGCAGCCGTTTTGGTTAAAAAATTCTACCCGCTGCAGCAACGCCTTTTGCAGCGCGGCAATCGAGTTAATTTGCACCCCGCAGCACGCCCCCAGCTGCGCCAAATAATTGGTAAAGCCGGGCTTGTCAATGGCAATGGCGCGGTCCGGCCGAAACGCCGGGTACACCTTTGGGGCAAAGGTGCCGTCCTCAGCCAGCAGGCGGTGATATTTTAAATCCTCGGTAGGGTCGTTGGTGGTGCAAAGGGCCTCCACCCCGGAGCGGGCAAGCACCTCCCGCACCGGCATTTTTTGCAGTTGTTTGGCCGTTTGCTGCCAAATTTGCTCGGCTGTTTCGGCGCTAAGGGGGGTGGTAATGCCAAAATAGTTTTTTAGTTCTAAATGCGCCCAGTGGTACAGCGGGCTGCCCGCCAGATTTGGCATAATGCTGCAAAAGGCGTTAAACTTTTCACGGTCGGTTGCGCTGCCGGTTATCAGCCGCTCCTCTACCCCGCAAATACGCATGGCACGCCACTTGTAATGGTCGCCCCCCAGCCAGGCCTGAGCCAAATTTTGGTAGGTTTTATTTTGGTAAATTTCGGCCGCGTCTATGTGGCAGTGGTAGTCAATAATCGGCAGCGGCGCAGCGTACCGGTGAAACAGCTCTACCGCCGTAGGGGTAGAAAGCAAAAAATCTTTGTGCATAAAGGGTTTCATAACAACATCCTCCGTTTTGGCCGGTTTAGCAGGGGCTGCTTGCGCCCGCCGGCTTGCATTTTTGCCGTACGGCGTACCAGCGGCATTATTTTAATTATAATGCCAACCCGGCCGCAAAGCCATTGCATTTCGGCGTAGATTATATTGTTAAAATCATTTTTTACTTTATTAATTTTTACTTTGCTAATGTTGCTTTGTTTGTTTTACTTTGTTCATTTTATTTTATTAATTTTGCTTTGCACGCAAAACAGCGGTTCCTTTTGAACCTTGAACGCCGCGCAAAGCCGCACGCCCCAAAGGCCCAAGGCTTGGCGGTAGCCCTGTTTTTTTATTGCCGTTTTTGGCAATTTGTTGAACAGCCTTTTGCTTTTGGCAAGGGTTTTGTTCTTGGCCGCGGCAAAATTCGGTGCGGCTTATTCGCCACGGTTTTCCTGCCCCGGCGAAAACTGCCAAAACGGGCCGTAGGCCGCTTGCAGCGCGGGGGTTGGCCGGCCGTTTTCGTACAAAATTAGGTTTGGCAAAACGGTTAGCCCCGGCTTGCCGCCGCGGCGCCCCTCTACCAGCACCAGCCAGGGCGCGGTACTTTTGTTTTTGCAAACCAGCTGCAGGCGCTTAGGCTCTATTCCCTGCGCCGACATTAGCGTAAAAACCTCGCTTAGCCGCTCCGGCCGTTGGCACAGCGCCAGCCGGCCGCCAAAACGCAGCAGCGCGGCCGAGGTTTGAATAACATTAAAAAGGGTGCAGCAAACCTCGTGCCGGGCGGTTTGGCCGGCCGGGGTTTTGCTTTGCGGCCCGGCGCCAACCGTAAAGTACGGCGGGTTGCAGGTAACTAAGCTAAAGCTGCTTTTAGGCAGTACGGCAAAGGGATTTTTTAAATCGGCCGTTAAAAACCGCACCCGGCCCTGCAGCCCGTTTTGGGCGGCGCTTTGCCGGGCCAGCGCAATGGCCTCGGGCGCAATATCTACCCCCGTGGCGCCGGCGGTTTGCCCCTTTTGCAGCCAAAGCAGCGGAATTACGCCGCAGCCGGTGCAAAGGTCTACTGCGGCGTCGCTTTTTTTAGGGGCCGAAAAATGCGCCAGCAATACGGCGTCGGTGCCAAAGGTGTGGGCCGGGCTAACGGCAATTTTGGCGCTGCCCAGCGGCAGCCAACGCACCCCGGGCAGGGCGGTTACACCCGGTGCCATTTAACCCCGGCGGCTGAATCCTCCAGCACAATGCCCATTTGCTTTAACCGGTCGCGAATTTCATCGGCCAGGGCGTAGTTTTTGTTTTTGCGGGCAGCGGTGCGCTGCTCAATCAGCGCTTCGATTTCACTGTCCAGCGCCTGCGTTTTTTGGTTGTAGCCCAACCCCAGCACGCCGCACAGCTCCTGCAGCAGGGTCTTGCAGCTTTGCAGGGTGGCGCTGCCGGCGTTTTCGGCAATTTGCTTGTTGGTATCCCGCACCAGGTTAAACACGGCGGCCAGCGCGTCGGCGGTGTTTAAATCGTCGTCCATGGCCTTTATAAAATCGGCCCGGTGCGCCGCAATAAATGCCGGCTCCTGCCCGCCCTGCGGCGCGTTTTGCAGGGCAAAATTTAGGTTTTCAAAGCAGGTGTAAAGCCGCTCTAACGCGTTTTTCGACTGCTCTAAAATCTCCACACTATAATTAATGGGGCTGCGGTAATGCGAGGAGATCATAATATAGCGAATGGGCTCGTAGCCAAATTTTTCGGCCACCTCTCGCACCGTAAAAAAGTTACCTAACGACTTTGACATTTTGCGGTTATCTACATTAATGTAGCCGTTGTGCATCCAATACCGCGCAAAGGTGCAGCCGTTGGCGCACTCCGACTGGGCAATTTCATTTTCGTGGTGGGGGAAGATAAGGTCTTGCCCGCCGCAGTGAATATCAATGGTTTTGCCTAAAAATTTGCCCGCCATTGCCGAACATTCAATGTGCCAGCCGGGGCGGCCGTTGCCAAACTCCGAAGGCCAAAACGGCTCGCCGGGCTTGGCCCCTTTCCACAGGCAAAAGTCCATGGGGTCCTCTTTATGCTCGGCAACATTAATGCGGGCGCCGGCCTCTAAATCCTCCAGCGGCTGGTGCGAAAGCTTGCCGTATTCTTTAAACCTTTTGGCCCTAAAGTAAACATCGCCGTCGGCCTGGTAGGCGTAGCCCTTTTCGGCCAGCGTTTTAATAATAGCCAAAATGGCGTCAATATTCTCGGTGGCGCGCGGGTGCACGGTGGCCTTTTGCACGTTCAGGCCCTCGGCATCAGTCCAAAATTCGGCAATGTAGCGCTCGGCCACCTCGGGCACGGTAATGCCCTCCTCGTTGGCTTTTTTAATCAGTTTATCGTCAATATCGGTAAAGTTCTGCACAAAAATTACCTTGTTGCCGCGGTACTCCAAATAACGGCGCAAAACATCAAACACGCAAAGCGGGCGGGCGTTGCCAATGTGAATGTAGTTGTAAACCGTTGGGCCGCAGGCGTAAATGCGGTACTCGCCCGGGGTTTGCGGCGTTAGTTCCTGCTTTTCGCGGGTCATGGTGTTAAAAATTTTCATTCTTCCTTCTCCTTTTGCGTATTCTCCTGCGTTTCATGCTCTAATTTGCTTAAACGGTATTCCAGCTTGCAAAGCTGCTCGGCAACCGGGTCGGGCACATGAACCTGGTCCAGCGGGCGAACCCGTTCCCCCCGGCGGCGCACAATGCGGGCCGGCACGCCGGCGGCGGTGCAATCGGGCGGAATTTCCTCCAGCACTACGGCCCCGGCGGCAATGCGGCTGTTATCCCCAACCTTAAACGGGCCAAGCACCTTGGCGCCCGAGCTGATCATTACGTTATTGCCAATGGTGGGGTGGCGCTTGCCAACATCCTTACCGGTGCCGCCCAGCGTTACCCCCTGGTAAATTAAAACATCGTCGCCGATTTCGGCCGTTTCGCCAATTACAACGCCGGTGCCGTGGTCAATTACCAACCGGCGGCCAATGGTAGCCCCCGGGTGAATTTCAATGCCCGTTTTGCGCACCGCCCGTTGGGAGATCCACCGTGCCAAAAATTTAAGGTTGTGCAAATAACACCAGTGGGCGCGCCGGTACATTCGAATGGCACGCACGCCGGGATACAGCAAAAAAATTTCCAGGCTGCTGCGGGCAGCCGGGTCCCGCTCTTTTACGGCGGCAATATCCTCTTTTATGCGATTAAACATAAAATCACCCCTAAAAAATAAAATACCCCCGTGCATTGCACGGGAGGCGATTGTTTTTTTAAAAACCGCGGTTCCACTCCGGTTTATTGCTTAGCCCAACAACGCTGCTGCCCGGCCGGCCAAAGGGGCCAACCAACGCACTAACGCAGCCGTTTGCTGGTTTTTGGGCAAACGGCAAAGCGCTTACCCTGCTTTGGCTGTAACGGAGCCGCCGCAGACACCTACACACGCCGCCCGGAAAAACCCGGCCGCGCTTTAGTGCCCGTGCTTGGCAAACGCACTTTACACACCGCGCGCCTGCGGGCCTTTGCAGTTACCGGCCCGCTCCCTAAAGGGGCAAATGTGCTACTCTTTTTGCCTAAAAGCCGGCAAGAGCCAACCCTTTGTGCCGGTTTGGCGCCCGCCCGCCCAAGGTTGGCGAAAACCTAAAACCGAAGGGTTTTAAACTCGCCCGCCTAAACGCATTTTAAAATATAAAGCTTTACTAATATTATACGCAAAAACAGCGCTTTTGTCCAGCCCCTATTTTGGGGCTTTTAAAATTTATTTTTGGGTGGTTAAAAATTTTCCGTTTTGCGCTAAGTACACCGCGCCGGAAAGAACCGCATTTAGGGTAGAACCCCACAAAAACACCGTGGTAATAAAGTTGGCCGCGGTGCAAAGCGTGCCGTAGCAGCTAAGGCCGCCAACAACGGGCAGCGAAAGCACATACTGCGCAAAAATGGCAAAAATAATGGCAGCCATTTGGCAAACGGTTTTAACCTTGCCCCAGGCGTTAGCCGCAATAACCCGGCCGTTATCTACCGCCACCAGCCGCAGTGAGGCCATTAAAAATTCCCGCAGCATTACAATAAACGCAACCCAAACCGTGCCAACGCCAATGTTCAACACAATAAAGCCCAACAGCGCGGCCGTTGTTAGCATTTTGTCGGCCAGGGGGTCTAAAAATTTGCCAAAATCGGTAACCTGTTGGTGCTTTCGGGCCAGGCGGCCGTCTAATAAATCGGTTACGGAGGCAAAAATAAACACCAACAGCGCCGCTAAATAGTGGTGCGGAAACTGCCACAGCAACAGCAGCATAAACACCGGCGTTAGCAAAATGCGCAGCAGCGTTAATTTATTCGGCAGGTTCAAGGCCGTCCCCCTCCTTTAATTCCCCTAAAAGGTCGTACTCTATTACATCATTTACGCAAACCGTTACAAAAGTGCCGGGCTGCAGCGGCCGGTTGCTGTAAAAAAACACCTTGCCGTCAATATCCGGCGCGTCGGCAGCGCTGCGGCCGTAGTAGCATTTTATGTAATCGTCATACCCCTCTACCAAAACCTCTTGCTCGGTGCCAATTTTTTGCTGGTTTTTGCGGGCCGAAATGGTCATTTGGTCGTTCATAATATTCTCGGCGCGGTCCTGCCGCAATTGCTCCGGCACCTGGTTTGGCATTTTGGCAGCCAGGGTGCCCTCCTCGGCCGAATAGGCAAAGCAGCCTAAACGGTCAAACTCGGCGGCGCGCACAAACTCGCACAACTCAGTAAAGACGGCTTCATCCTCGCCGGGAAAGCCGGTAATTAAGGTGGTGCGCAGCGTTACGCCCGGCACCGTTTGCCGAATTTTTTGCAGCAGCGCCAGCAGCTCCTGCCGGTTGCCGGTGCGGTTCATGCGCTTTAAAATATCGGCGTTACAGTGCTGAATAGGAATATCAAAATACTTTACCAGCTTGGGCTCGCTTTGCACCAAATTTAAAAGCTCCGGCGTAATGCGGTCGGGGTAGGTGTAAAGGGTGCGCACCCAGTGCAGTCCCGGAATTTTGCAAAGCCTTTGCAGCAGCTCGCACAGCTTGGGTTCGCCGTACAGGTCGGCGCCGTAATTGGTGGTGTCCTGCGCTACCACCACCAGCTCTTTTACGCCGGCGGCGGCCAGCTCCTCGGCCTCTTTTACGCAATCCTCCAGCGGAACACTGCGAAAGCGGCCGCGTATGGCCGGAATGGCGCAATAGGTGCAGCAGTTATCGCACCCCTCGGCCACCTTTAGGTAGGCCGTGTAGGGCGGGGTTGTTAAAATGCGCTTGCCGGTAAGCGGCAGCTGCGTTTTTTCGGCGTAAAGCGAGCGCCCTGCCGTTTTGGCCAGCACCTTTTGCACGGTTTCTACCAAACTTTCCATGCAGCCAAGGCCCAGCACGCAATCTACCTCGGGCATTTGGGTTAAAATTTCGTCTTTATAACGCTCTGCCAAACAACCGGTTACAATAAGCGCCTTTAGGCTGCCGGTTTTTTTGTACTCGGCCGCCTCAATAATATTCTCAATGGCCTCGGTTTTGGCCGACTCAATAAACCCGCAGGTGTTTACAATAATAACGTCTGCCTGCTGTTCGTCCCCGGTAAGCTCCCAGCCGGCTGCTGCAAGCTTGGCCAACATCCGCTCGGCGTCCACCTGGTTTTTGGGGCACCCTAATGAGATCATTCCGATTTTTGGCATGGTTAAACTTCTCCTTTAAAAATGCGCTGAATTTTGCCGCTGAAATTGCCCGCTAAAATTGGCGCGGCTGGCCTAAACCTCATTTGCTATTTGCGCCCTTGCGGCGGCAATGGCCGCCCGCGCGGCCGAAAAGCTAAAGCCCCGCCGCACCAGCGCGGCGGTTGTTTTGCGAACATCCTGCGGGTCGGTTATTTTTTGCGCGTACCTTTTTAAAACCAGGGCGGTGGCTTTTTCCTCCTCGTTTTCGGTAAAAAAGCGCTGCACAGCCGCCTCGGCAACGGCCCGCTCCAACCCCTTTTGCTGCATTTTTTGCGTGGCCGCCCGGGCCGAAAGCCCCTTGGCGTTTAACGCCTGCGCCAGGCGCTCGGCGTAGTGTTCATCGTTTAAATAACCGCGCTGCCGCATTTGGGTTACGGCAAACTCGGCCGGCACGGCACCAAAAACGGGGCGCAGCTTTTGGTACAACCCGCGGGTCGAATAATCGGCCGAGGCTAAGTGCCACACGGCCCTTTCCTTTGCGCGAAAGCAAAGCGAAACCTTTACAAGCTGCTGCACATCATTGGCGCTTAGCGCGTCTCCAACCGCCAAATTCAACCGCTCAATAATAGTGCGATCTACCAGCGGCTGGCCGTTTTCAAGCTCCGGCAGCAGGCTGCGGCGGTCCTCCTCGTACACGGTAAGGTCGGGCGGCGGCGCCAGGCAAACCCGCGCCAAGTGGCGGCGGCGGGGTTCTATTGACTGTATTTTGTGCATGGTTTATAATGACGCGTTAATCGTCCACGGCAACATCAATGCTAATGTGCTTTTGGGGCGGCTCCGGCAATTCCTCATCCGGCACGCCAACCGTAGGCTCGCCGGCCTTGGGAGCCTTGCGCTTGGCAGCCTGCTCCTCCTGCTGGGCATGCACGGCGGCGTAAATTTTTTCCTCAATTTCGTTTGCCAATTGCTCGTCGGCCTCTATTGCCTGTTTGGTATTTTCGCGGCCCTGGCCTAATTTGGCCTCGCCGTAATAGTAAAACGCGCCGGAACGCCGCAGCACCTTGTACTCAACGCCTAAATCAATCAGCTCGCCGGATTTTGAAATGCCCTTGCCGTACATAATATCAAACTCGGCGGTTTTAAAGGGGGGAGCCACCTTGTTTTTAACCACCTTCGCCCG
>URRK01000050.1 GCA_900550315.1 uncultured Oscillospiraceae bacterium
TAACCGCTAAGGGCAGGCCGGCGTCGCCGGTGCCGGGTGTTTCACTGCTGACGGTGCCGTTGCCGGCTGCGGCCGGCTGCAGGCCTAAGCCCCCGTTTAAAATTACGGTAGGGCCGGTTGTTTTTTCGTAATCGTACGGTACAAAGGTGCTGTAATCATTCGGGTCATCCTTTAGGCCGTAGGCAACTTGGTAAAGCATAATGCTGTCAACTTCCAACCCACCGGCAGCCCCTTTTATAACAAGGTAGAACATACCGTTTTCCTCGCTGCTAAAGCTAAAGGCCTTGCGCTGCCAGCTTTCGCTGCCGGCTGACAAATACGAGGCCGGAACATCGTTTGCGGTGGCGTACAGGGTTTGGCCGTCCGGCGTTGCCGAAATGCCAACGTAGCTGTTTGCCCCGCCGCGAACGCTGGCGGCAAAAATGTACTCCTGCCCGGCGCGCACCTTAACGGGTACCACATAAAATGCGCCGTTTTGCGCGTGCAAATATTTTTGGCCTGCAGCGGCATTGCCGGTTTTAACCGTAAAGCCCGACGGCAGCGCGCCCCAATCGTTCGCCGTTAGGGCGTCTTCAAAATTCCCGTTTTCAATGTAATTGTAAACCAAAGCGGCGTACTTGCCATCGGGGTTTTGGTCTATTACCAGCGGGCGCATTACCGTCAGCTCAATATCATCAATATAAAAGCTGCCTTTGGTGCTGTTTAAAACGGTTTCAATGGTTGTTTTAAGGGCGGTAAAGTTTTTGCTGGTAAAGGTAAACACCAGTTCGTTCCACCCGTTATTTTCTGCGCCGTGCAAAACGCCAACGCCTTCGGAGCCGTAGCCGCGGTATTCGGGCGCCAGCTTAATTTTTCCGCCTGCGGCGCCGTTGCTTATTTTATACCAAATTTTTAACCGGTAAGACATACCAATTTCAACCTGCTGGCTTAAATAAGCTTCATCAAACAAATAGGTGCGGTTGGCTTGTGCGGCGCTGTAATTAAAGTACAGCGATTTTGAGCCGGAATGTACATTTGCGTCATTCCCGTTGGTCGCCGTGTAAATGCTGAAAACAGATTGATCGGCGTGCCGTAAGGCAAAGCGGTCGGTTTCAAAATCTACCTTTTCAATAACCGATCCGGCCCGGTTATTGTTTTTGGTAAGCTGAATGTTTTGCACCTCGGCTGCGCCGTTGAGCGACTGGAAGAACAGCTTTACTGCCCTGCGGGTAGAGGAGTAAAAATTAAAGGTGTATTCTTTAAAGCCGTTGGCGTTAGTTGTTACCGTGCTTTGCGAGCTTAGCAGGCTGTTTAAGTTGGGCTCGTAAACGCCAACCTCGCTGGCGCCGGTAAACAAATTGCCCTTGGCCTTAAAGCTTACGGTGTAAGAGGATTGCGGGTCTACCGAAAATACCTGATGTAACCGGTCGCCGGTGTTTTCAAAGGTGTAGCCGTTTTGGCCTTTAACGGCGTTGCCGTACCAGGCGCCTTGGGTGCTGGTTTGCGGGTTGCACTGTACCAGGCTAAGGTTATCTAAAAACATTAGGTCGTTGCCCTCGTAGCCTTGCATGTGCAGCTGCATTAAAATGTTTTCGGCCGAGCCGGAGTTAAAACTATAGCTAAACTTGTGCCAGCCGGTGCCGCTCTTGATCCAGTTTAAGCTGCTGGCATAAACCTGTACATTATCCATTAACATTCTAATGGATTGTACTTTGGTTTGCTCGTCGTTCCCCGGGCAGTTAATGTAAAACGAAAGCTGATACTCGGTATTCGGCTTTAGGTTTTCCAGCGGCAGGTAAACGGCCTGGTGATTGGCCTGCAGACGCAGGGAATAGTTCCCCTCAAACGCCAGCTCGGTTGTGCGTTGGAAAGAGCACCAGGAGGTGTCGTTGCCCTCCCAAAAATCTATGGCGTACCAACCGGGAACAGTGCTCTCCTCAAAAGTACCGTCCATGCCGTTTGCGGCAAACAGGTTCCAATCGGCAATATTATCGCCGGTAAATTTAGCGGTTAGTACAAAGTCCTCGTTCGCGGTAAAGGTGTACGGCGTTTGGGTAGAAACCATTTGGCCGTTTTGGTTGTACCAGCCAACAAAGCTGTTGCCAACGCCGGCCGTTGCGGTTGCGGTAACGGTGGTACCCAACGGTATGGTTTCTTCCTCGTAATCCATTGAGGCAGAGCCACCAACATCGGCCAGCACCTTACCGGTAACGGTTTTATCGGCGTGATAGTTCAGCCGAATATCGCCAAACAAAACCGCATCCCAATTATTTGGGGTATTGCGGTAACCGGCACCCTTACAGGTTTGCAGCACTACGGTATATTCCCCGGCCCCTTTAGTGGTAAAGCTGGTAGAAACCTTGTGTGTACGGTCGCCCTTTGCGTAGGTTACATCGGTTGGCGTTTGGTAGGCAATTGCCTTGCCGGACGGATCTGTTATTTTTCCGCTCGGCAGCAGCTTAATTAAGTAATCCTTACCGTATTTGTAAGAAAAATCGTAGGTAGTATTTGCCTGCAAATAGCCCAATTTAACACTAATTAGGCCCATCTTTTGGCTGGCATTTACTTGCTCTATTTCGTGTGCATCCTCACTGGGCTCTAAGCCAAAGCTCCAACTGTAGCCGCTGTAGCCCAAAACGCCGGTAGCTTCACTGCTTTTCACCGAGCCAATAAAGTTGTTCCAACCAATATTGCCGGCCGCGTTAGTGTAATAGGCGGCTAAATTGGTGTAAACCGTTTTTCGTTGCTGCTTTACAAGGCTTAAATCTGAAAGAACAGTTTTGCTCCAGTTATTGGGCGTATTGTTCCAGCCCTTGCCCATTTTAAGAACAATTAAATAATCGCCCTCTTCCCCGGTTTTAAAGTCAAAGGTTACCTTGCGGGCAGTAGCGTAGTCGCTCGTGCCGGTTACCAGCGGGGTGGTAATGTCGGTAACGGCGGTGCCGTTGGCCGCTTTAATTTCGCTTAGGTAAATTACATAGTCCTCAGAATAATAATAGCTAAAGCTGTAATTGCTGTTTGCATCTAACCCGGTAGCCCGAATGGTAACATAAGCCGGGTTTTTGAGTGCCGAGGTTTCGGGAATACCAAAGCCCCAAGCGTAGCCGCCGTAAAGCGACTTTGATTTATCGTCTTTATACCAAAGACCGGCGTTTTCGGTCCAGGTGACGGCGCCGTTTTCACTGGTGTAACCGGCGGCTAAGTTGCTGCCATCCGGCAAAATGGTTTTAATTTTTAACAGCCCTAAGTCTGAGAATTGAATAAAGGAATCTACCTTGTTGTTTTCGGGGTTCAACCAGTCGCTGCAAGCGCCAAGCGTAACGGTGTAATCGCCGTCGGCAGCGGTAATAAACCGCAGGCTAACCAGGTGCTTATCCCCTTCTACAACCGTGTTTTTTACATCGGTGGTAAGGTCTACCGGGCTGCCGTTTGGCCCTTTTACCGTTAGCGGGCGCGCCGCGTAGCCGCCCGAATAAACAAACGAGAATTCGTACAGCGAGCTGCCGGCTAACTTGCCGGCCTTAACGGCAAGTTCGGCCGGGCTGGCGGCAGTTGTGCCGTTTAACCCTAATTTCCAGGAAAGGCTGTGATTGTAGTAGCCGGCGTTTTTGTCGGCCTCTAACACCGTTGCGTTACTGCTAAAACTTACTGCGCCGTTTGCTTTAGAGTATTCGGCAGCAGCGTTAAGCGCTGTGAATCGCGCTACGGCGTTTAAATTCTCGGCTGCCTCAAGCTCAAAAACGGCCTCGTTGCTTAATAGATCGCCGCTGGCGTTGTACCAGCCCATAAAGCTTTCTAACCGGTTTGGCACAGCGGTTAGGGTAACCTTTTCCCCAACCGTGGCGCTGGTTTTGCTAATGCTTGCAACGCCGCCACCCTGCGCACTAACGCCTAAAGTAACATTACCCTTTAAGCGGGTAAGGTTTAACCCGGCAATTACCGCCGCGGCCCATTTGTCGCCCGAAGCGCCCTCGTAGGCCTCGCCGCTGTACTTTAGGGTAATTACACAATTTTCAACCGAATTTCCGGTTTTTAACACCGCAGTGCTGTTTTTGCTGCCGGTGCTGTTGCGCATAACCGTAAAGCCGGTTGTTTTTTCGGAATCCAGCGCGGTGTAAAGCTGCGCGCCGCAGGTGTACCCAAAGCTGTAATAAGCGTTTGGGGTTAAATCGGCCGCATTTAGATGAATGTTAAAGGCAAAGCCGGTGTTTTGGTTAATGTAGGGGAACTTCCACCAATAACCGCTGTATTCCCCACCGTATTTGTCAATATCCCAAATGCCTTTGCTGCTTTCAAAGGTAATGTTGCCGGCGCCCATGGTGTAGTCGGCAATCAGGTTTTCGCTTAGGCCCAAATCCTGCAGGCAAAGGTCGGAAAGGGTAGAAAAATCCCAGTTATCGGAATTATTTTTCCACTCTTTTTTCGTGCAAAGGTTTAGGGTATATTCCCCCGCCTTGCCGGTTGTAAACTGCACGCTTACCAAGCGAGCGTTGCGGCCGCCCGAAACGGCTACCGGCGAAGTTTGGGAATCGTAGCTTACCCCAAAGGCAGGGCTGCCGTCCGGGGCGGCTACCGGCTTGTCGGTTTTCATTTGCACTTTGTAATCGTTAGAATATACATAGGCAAAGCGGTAAACATGGTTCCCCTTTAAGGTGGCCTTTACGGTAATGGGCAGTTCGCTGTCTACACTGGGGTTAAACCGCCAGGAGCTGCCGCCGTACAGAGCATAAGCGGGGGTATCCTGGCTTTCTAAGCCCATGCCCTCGGCAAACGAAATACCGCTGCCTGTTTTAGCGTCCTGCAGCAGGTTTTCGGCCGCCTGCTTTACCAATACTAAGTCGGAAAGCTGCGTGCACTCCCAATTTTGGTTTTGGCTTTGCCAGGTTTTACCTGCCTTTAGTAAAATTTTGTAATTACCGGCGACGGTGGTTTTAAAGGTAAAGCCAACGCGGTAAGAGCGGTCGCCGTGTGCAATGCCGCCCTCGTAAACCCCGGCCGGATATGTAACAGTACCGCCGTTTTCGGTGTAACCGGCCAAAACGGTTGTACCGTCGGCCGCCTGCACCCCTTCAAACACAACTTTATAATCCTTACTGTAAAGGTAAGAAAAATAGTAGGTGGTGTCGGCCTCTAACGCGGTGGCGTTTACGGTAATGTGCCCGGTGCTGTCCGGCACGCCAAAGCGCCAAGAGTACCCGCCGTAAACACTGTTGGTTTTACTGTCAATATTGCTGTCGCCCCAAACGCCGGCAGCGTCGTCCCAGCTTACGGCACCGTTTGCATGGGTGTAATCCTTAGCCAGGTTGGGGTCGGCGCCGTTTGCCTCGTCGGCCGGAGCGGCCAAGGTAAAGGCTGTAAGGCTTACCGCAATGCTGCTAAGCACCAGCGTTATGGCCAGCAATACCGAAACCATTTTTTTCATAAAATATACCTCCCGATATTATTTTTGCATTTTAAAATCAAATGAAGGTTGAAAACCTCTCGCCCTTTCGGGTATCTCAGCTCCACTGCTAAACGCAGCTTTTTAAAAAGAACGGTTTTTAATAAATACCTAAAAGCCCGAAAGGCAGCAACAATCATTCGTTTTATTGTTACGGCAAAGATTTAAGGGTTCCCAAAATATCTTTGCCAAAACAGCCATCATCCATTTGCGCCCGAACGGCCGAGGCCAACGGGGCAAATTGTTAGCGGAAACATTTATTTTACGCCGCTAAGCTAAATTGCATTTTTTGCTTAAATTTGTTTTTTAAGCGCCAACAATTAGTTTTTCTTAAAACCAAAAGGCTTAAGAGCAACCGTTTTGCCTTTGGGCAATATTCTAAAACCGTTTTCCTCCCCCGTTACATTCCCTGTAACCTCAATTCCGTAAGAGAAGGCTTCATGCTCGTAAACAACGCGGTTATTTGCAATTTCTTTTATTCTTGTATTTCTTAAATCGTTGTACTGAAAAAGCATTTCAAAACAATCTTCAAAAAACTCAAACTCAATAAAATCCTCGCGGCAGGTGCATAGGGCTTTTATTCCGTCAAGCTCAAATTGAATTTTTAGGGTGTTTTCACCCTCGGCCGAAACCGAGTGTATTTTTCCAAGGGCTGTTTTTCCGGTTTCTTTTTTTACAAACCGTAAAATCGACCGAATCCCGTTACCGCCCCAGCAATAACCGTCTACAACCGGCAAAGCGTCAAACGTGGCGTCATCACCGGGGGCAGGAGTATTGGCGTAACGATCCGGATATTCCTCGTTGTAAAAAAACAGATCCCGCAGACCAACGGTTCCGCCGGCATTATGAAAATTTAAACGGTAATTTTTACAGCTGTACCATACAGTCTGGTTATTTTCCTTTTTCCAATCGGTTAAAGCGGTAACAGCGGTTGGCGGGGTAGCGTCATAACGCTGAGAAAACCATTTTCCGGTATCTTTCAGTGTTAAAGCTTCCCACTTTCCCTCTTTCACGCCGGCCGAAATCAATTCCATTTGCATCTTTAGCCCTTCGCCAAAGTTTTTCCATAAAAACGAATTTTCCTGACCGACCTGAGTATAAGCAAAGGTCAAAGCTTCCTCCCCAAAATTAGATTTTAAATACCATTCAACCCAGCTTTTATTTGCACCGCAATTTCCGTAAGTCGGCTCCATGGTTAAAACTTCGCGCTGAATGTTGCCCCTGTTATACTCGCTGTCTAACCCGGCGTCATATTGATAAATAGGATCCGGCCCTAACATTCTAAAAATAGGCACCTGAACCTGCTCGCTTTTGGTTTGAGCGGGAATAAACATATTCTTTTTAGAGGGGTAGTAGCCTTGATTGTAATATCCGCCCCAAAGGGTGTAACCGTCGGTTCCGTATTGCTCCTTGCAAATGCAAACAGATTTTATATGGTACTTTTCTTTCATGTAGTTTATAGAAAAGGTATCAATAATCCACGAACCAACCGATTCGGGGTAGCATCCAAAAATGCTTTGAAACCGGTTCATCAGCTCGTCTATAATCTTTTTGCGATCCTCAACCTCATACCCCAAAAGCATACCCGGATTTACATGCCAGGTCCAATTGCGTTCTTCCTTCCACTCAAGGCCCGCTCTTTCAACCGCCTCTTTCGAAAGCTCCAACCACAAGCCAATTTCCATATTAGGGTCGGCATTTTTTAAAAGCGGTTCGGAATACTCCGGCTTGATCATGGCGTCATAAAGCATTAAAAAGGTGTATGGCATGGAATACTTTTTGCATAGTTCCAGCTCGCTTAAAAATGTTTCATGAAGCTCTTTAGAATCAAAACGCCAATCCTCTGCGCGAATAAAATTAACAATATTAACAATTTTTTTGGTTTTCATAAATAAACTCCCAACCCTTAAATGCGCGTTGTAAACTTATTGCCGGCCGCATAAAGCTTTTCTAAGCTTTTAATTGGCAATCTACCACTAAAACCGGCAAAAGCCTTTCTTTCACAACGGTATATTCATCACAATTCCATTTTTCTGTCATGAATTCCCCTCCAAGATATGCTTTGCATACTGTAGCTTTATTGGCTTGTTTTGTTAATTCTAAACCGTACCGTAATGTAAAACACGGTATTGGGTTTATTACCGGCGGCGAAATAGCCTTTGTTATTGAGCTTCGCTTGTCCCCGTGCAAAAAGTTGCCTTAAAACTGTTGTTTGTTTTCGTGCAGGTTTAATTTAAAATTGCAACTTTTTATATTATAATTTTAGCACATTTCAACACAAAGGTATAGCTGAATATTATGGAAATATCACCAAATATTACGATTTTTAAACTTTCCTAATAAATTACACTTGTTTAGAAAATACGGCAAAACCGCTGCCGCCAAAGGCGGCAACGGTAACATATTTTGCATTTATTCTTAAAATTGCTTTTTCTTAAACATTGCGTTGGCGGTAGCAAAAACCAAGCATTGCACAAGAAGCGCAGCTTATTTTTTACAAAGCTTAAATTTTACAGTATTCGCCGTTAAAACAGCAATTCCTCTACCGGAATGTCAACATCTGAGCCCAGCAGAACGGCACAAAGCTCCGGTGTTTCTACCGTAAGATCCGGTGCCTGGTATTTTTTCATGTTACATACCCCTTTTCTGTAAATTGTTGAATTATTGGTTCCAGGCGTCGTAAGCGGCCTTAAAGGCAGCGTTACCGGCCATAATAGCGTTTACGGCTGATTTATCGGCAGCATTATCCGAAGCCAGAATGGCTTTGCAAACCTCAAACACGCTGGCCGACTGCGCTGTACCGTAAAGGGTAAAGCTTTGCTCACCTTTTTGCAAAACAATGTAGGGCCGAACGGTAAAAGCTTTTGCAGAGCTTTCTACCGTAATGTTAGTTAAGGCTGCGGTAAAGGTTGCGTATTCGTTGTTTTCCTGCCACAAAATGGGGGTGGGCTGTTGCTCCCTGTGGTAGGCTACGCCCTTTAAGGCCGGAATTGCCGAGTTTACAAGGTTTAAGGTAAGCTCGGTGCTGCCAAGCGTTTCGGTACCGGCAACCAAGCTGCCGTATTCCACAGCCGTGTACCCCTCAACACCATTTGCAACAAATGCCTTGCTTACCGAGTTTTTAAAGCGCATTGCCTGCTTTACATTGCCGGCTCCGGCACGCATGGAAACGCCGACCAACCCGGCAGCGGCGTTTTCATGGCTCAGCTCGGCAAACGGGGCAAAAGCCTCTTCCTCGTACAGCTGCAAGTCGGAAAGGGTAGTAAAGGTCCAGTAGTTTTCGTCGTTGCCCCAGGCTTTTTGGGTTCCTAAATTAAAGGTATATTCGCCGCTTTGCAGTGCAATAAACCGAATAGTAACTTTGTAAGCGTTAACATTTCCGGCAATCCTTACCGCGTTTTGCGGGTCGTACGCGGCGCCAAAAACCGTGTTGCCGTCCGGCCCCGTTACAGGATTCGAGGTATCCATTTGAATTTTGTAGTCGTTGGCGTAAATGTAAGAAAAGGTATAAACCCTGTTTTTTTCTAAATTCGCTTTATAGGTAATAACCCCCGTATCGTCAGAATTCAGTTCAAATGCCCAGGACTGACCGCCGAAAAGCGAATACGCCGCCGTACCGTTGCTTAAAACATGGTCATCCCTTTTCATTAACGCCACATTACTGTTAACCGTAAGGTTTTGCCCTAAGGCAACCTCGGCGGCTAAATTGCCAGCCGTTTGCTTTACCAGGCGCAGATCCGAAAAACGGGCAGCGTCCCATTCACAGTTTTCCATTGGCCAGGTTTTAGAGGATTTTAAGTTGATTTTGTAGCAACCGGCAGCCGCTGTGGTAAAACAAAGGGCTACACGGTGATAATTCTTTTCGTTTTCTTGCTGCCACCATTTGTTTATTAATTGTTTGGTTACGCTGCTGCAGCTGTCGTAAATATCATCTGTATAAGTAACCGAACCGCTGTTGGCAGCGTAGCCCTGTTTTACCACGGTGCCTGCCGGGTCCTTCACGCTTTCAAACACAACGCGAAAATCCTTTTGGTAAAGGTAGGTAAACCAATAGGTGGTGTTGGCCTCTAATTTACCGGTGGTAATAACGGCCCTGCCCGGTTCGGTGCCCGCGCCGGTTTCGCCAACGCCCATGTCCCAAGCGTAACCGCCAAAAACGGCGTTATCGGTAGAATCAAAGTTGCGTGCCTGAGCCATTTCGTTAAAGCTAAGCTGCCCGCCGGCGCTGGTATAATGCTCTGCCAGGTTTTGCTGCTCGGCCCTCAACGCTGTTTGCCTTGCTGCCGGCAGTACGGTTGGCCCCTTAGCCGCGGCCGAAACATTGCCCGTAAGCAGGCTGCTCAAGGCCACGGCAAAGCTTAGCAGAATAACAATTCGTTTTCTCATAATAATCCTCCTCCAACAGTAACATTCTTTTCTGCCAATTATATTATATCATTCCTACTTTTTTAAAGGTTGCGAAAAATTACGATGTTATCATCATTTTTTACAAATATTTTTAAGACTGTTATATTTTTTTGAATAAAATATAGTGAAAACAAATTTAGAAAGCCGCTTTTCTATTAATTTTTTGCCGCATTTTAAATTGACAGCCGCTGGGCGCTGTGCTAAAATAAAAGCAATAACAGCACCAGTACCAAAAGCATTGGGGGAATTTAATGTTACATTATTACTACGGAAACGGCAAAGGCAAAACCAGCGCCGCCGTTGGGGCGGCTGTTCGGGCCGCTGGGCAA